>CBQWHS010000570.1:0-3673 GCA_967728665.1 uncultured Chryseosolibacter sp.
CCCCGTTGTTCATCTCTTCCCTCACTGGAATTCAGCCAAAGATGGGAATGGTTGGACAGAAGGGAATGACATTCAAGTACATTGCTATACCAATTGTGAAGAAGTGGAGTTGTTCCTCAACGGCAAAAGCATAGGAAAACAAAAGGCAGTTGCTTATAAAAAGCTGGTATGGAACCTTATTTATCAACCTGGAAAACTGGAAGCAACAGGCTATAAAAATGGAAAGGTTGTAACCAAAGATATTGTGGAAACTTCAGGCCCTCCTTCGCAGGTAGCATTGACAAGTAATTTCAGTTCCCTTAAGTCGGATGGTTGTGATGTGGCGGTTGTCAAGGTGGTTATTAAAGATGCAAAAGGCAGAGTAGTGCCAGCAGCTAATAATCTTTTGAAATTTTCAATTGAAGGTCCAGGAAAGATAATTGGAACCGGCAATGGAAATCCCAGCAGTCACGAACCTGATAAGGCAAGCCAGCGCATGGCATTCAACGGGTACTGTCTCGTTCTTGTGCAGGCGGATAAACAAGCTGGTGAAATCAGGCTAAAAGCTTCTTCTGAAAAGTTAAAAGGCAGCGAGATCCTAATTAGAGTTAATTAATATTTGAGGAGTTGAAAAAAATAATATTCTATACAACTTTTCTTCAGTTCTTGTTTAGCGCAATTGTACAGGCGCAAACAAGTTTCTTTGTTTCACCCAAGGGCAACGATGCAAACAATGGAACAGTAGCAAAGCCATTTGCCTCTATAAACCGAGCACTGGTAGAAGCTCGTAAAACTTCCGGAAGGATTACGTTATATCTTTTAGGAGGGATTTATTATCTGGACGAGACCATCGTTTTCACACCCGAGGATTCCCGGAAAGAGGATGAAGTACTTACCATAACAAACTTTGCAAATGAAAGCGTTACCATTAGCGGAGCTGCTGCCCTGCATTTAAATTGGAAAGAATACAAAAACGGAATCTGGCAAGCTACTATAAAACAGGACCTCCGTTTTGATGAATTGGTAGTCAATGGACGATTGCAGCGGATGGCCCGTTACCCGAACTACGATCCTTCCTCCCGTTTTCTCGGAGGAACATCTGCCGATGCTCTTAGCAAAGAAAGAACAACCCGATGGAAATTTCCAAAAGGTGGATATGTTCATGCCCTTCATCAGAATGAATGGGGAGATTTTCATTACATCATTACGGGGAAAAATGAAAAAGGCGAAGCCTTGCTTGAAGGTGGATGGCAAAACAACCGGCGAATGGGTATGCATGAAAGACACCGCTTTGTTGAAAACATTTTCGAAGAATTGGATACCATCAATGAGTGGTTTTACGACAAGAAAGCTAAAATTTTATATTTCTTTCCGCCTAAAGGACTGGATATTAAAACGGCAAAATTTGAAACGCCTCAAATTGCGCATTTGTTTGAGTTTAGAGGTTCCGAAAACAATCCTGTAAAAAATATTTCAATCGAAGGCCTCATGTTTACACAGACCCTTCGAACATTTATGGATAATAAAGAGCCTTTGTTACGCAGTGACTGGACTATTTATCGTGGTGGTGCAGTGCTATTCGGTGGAGCGATAAACTGCACTCTGAAAAACTGTACACTGAACAATCTTGGAGGCAACGCTATATTCTTCAGCAACTTTAACAAGGACTGCGAAGTATCAGGATGCTTGATTTCTGAAATCGGAGCAAGCGCCATTTGTTTTGTCGGTGATCCAAATGCTGTGCGCTCCCCTAGTTTTGAGTATCATCAGTTTGTACCGTTGGCACAGATTGATCGTACTCCTGGTCCCAAAACAAATAACTATCCGACAGAATGTACGGTATATAATAATCTAATGTTTAATCTCGGCCAGGTCGAAAAACAATCCGCAGGAGTGGAATTGTCCATGTGCCAGAATATCACTGTGAGCCACAATACCATTTTTGATGTTCCCCGTGCCGGAATAAATGTAAGTGAGGGAACCTGGGGTGGTCATGTCATAGAGTATAATGACATATTTAACACCGTAAAAGAAAGCGGTGACCACGGCTCGTTTAACTCCTGGGGCCGTGATCGTTATTGGCATCCTGATAAGAAAGTTCTAGACTCAATCGTCGAACACGACTTCGACATTACTATGCTTGATGTTATTAAACCCATCATCATTCGTAATAACCGCATGCGTTGCGACCATGGCTGGGATATTGATCTGGATGATGGTTCGAGTAATTATTTTATCTACAACAACCTCTGTTTGAATGGTGGGATAAAACTCCGAGAAGGTGTAAACCGTGTTGTTGAAAACAATATCCTCATTAATAATACCTTTCACCCTCATGTCTGGTTTAAAAACAGCCATGATGTGTTTCGACATAATATCGTTTCAGCCGCATACCTGCCAATACAAATTGAAGTTTGGGGTAAGGAAACAGATTACAACGTATTTCCTGATTCAGCTTCGCTTAAAGCAGCCTGGAGCAGAGGCACGGACAAACATTCGGTGTGTAGTGAACTAAATTTTGTTGATCCACAGAATGGTGACTTTCGATTAAAAGATGGCTCGACAGGGTTTTCTGTAGGCTTCAAAAACTTTTCAATGGACAGTTTCGGTGTTGTTTCGCCTCAATTGAAAGCCTTAGCCAAAAAGCCAACTCAATCTTTAGTTCGCAAATTTGACAAGATAAAAGGCAATGAGATCATTGATTTCATGGGCGCTAAACTCAAGAACCTTACAACGTTGGGCGAACGTTCAGCAACCGGAATGGATACCACCAGGGGAGTTTTGGTAGTTGATGTTGCCGCAGGATCAGGAGCATCAAAGTTTTTGCAAATCAATGATGTGATTTTGTCATTTAATAACAGACCGGTTAATAAACTAAACCATTTGCTGGAAGCGCGAATGTCAGTGATAGGGACAAATACAGAAATAGTTATTTTCCGCAATCAAAAAGAAGTAAGAAAACGGATTGAATTAGATGAATAAGTTTTAGTCGACTCAGTATAGAAGCTCCATTCCAAACAATAAAATAAAAGACATGATCAAGTATTTTTTTTGCGGTATCGTCCTTTCAATATGCGTTAGCTGTAATAAAACAAAAGCGCCCGCTCCCCTTGGCCCTGTTCCGTCAGAGAACCAAATGCGGTGGCAGGAAATGGAGTACTACGCGTTTCTTCATTTCTCATTGAACACTTATACCGATCAATCGTGGGGCTATGGCAATGAAGACATAAACCTGTTCAATCCTAGAGAACTTGATTGCCGTCAGTGGGCACGCGTTTGTAAAGAGGCGGGAATGAAAGGAATTATTTTGACGGCAAAACACCACTCAGGTTTTTGTCTCTGGCCTTCTAAATACACCGAGTATTCTGTAAAAAATGCGCCCTGGAAAAATGGCAAAGGAGATGTGGTTCGCGAGATGGCAGATGCGTGCAGAGAATTCGGTTTGAAGTTGGGTATCTACGTGTCGCCATGGGATCGGAATCATCCTGATTACGGAAAACCAGAATACATCACCTATTTCAGAAATCAGATTAAAGAATTGCTGACGAATTACGGCCCCATTTTCGAAATATGGTTTGATGGTGCCAATGGAGGCAATGGGTATTATGGAGGGGCGAATGAAAACCGAAAGATAGATCGCACTACATATTATGACTGGAAGAATACATACAAGATGATTCGCGAATTACAACCC
>CBQWHS010000571.1:0-3650 GCA_967728665.1 uncultured Chryseosolibacter sp.
GAACGCTCACAATAGGAATTATAACAACGCTTTCGCCTTATCTCGTTCCGTTGTTTATTCGCCAGCTGGAAGAAGCGGTACCGAAATTGAAATTCGTAATTAAAGAAGCGTCCACTGTAGAGCTAATGCAAAGTTTAGAGACTGGGCGAATTGACATTGCGCTAATGTCAACCCCAACGGGCAACGCATACCTCAAAGAATTCCCTGTTTTCCAGGAACCATTTGTAGCTTATCTCCATCCGGGACATCCTGCTCTGAAAGACAAGTATTACCAATTGCGCGACCAAGACAAATTTGAATTGCTGCTGTTGCAGGAAGAGTATTGTTACAATGCACAGTTGCTTGATATATGTGATAAGAACAAAAAGAAAATTATAGAGCAGTTTTCATATGATATCAATTCGATCGAAATGCTAAAGAATATGGTTCGCGCTTCCCTTGGCTTTGCAATCGTTCCGTGGCTCTCCGTGATGAACGAACAGCAAGACGGATTTTGCAAAACCTTTAAAGAGCCGATTCCCGTACGTGAAATTAGTCTTGTTGTGTCGGATTCCTTCAGTCGTAAGCTCGTGTTGGAAAAATTAAGTGAGGCCATTTGGGAGTGCTTGCCAAAAGCGCTGAAGGTTGATCGAAAGTACAAACGAATTAAATGGAATGACTCGCCTTACTTCGCTAAAAAGCTGGAAGCATAGTTTTGTAAGGAATCTTGCACTATGTCCCATGCCTTCCACGGCTATGAATTGATATAGCAATCCGTTTCTAAAATATATTCGCTTTGGAGAATGGATCGAGATCGCCCTTTGAATGCCACTTAAACTGATTACTTAAGTTAATAGGCCACCGGCATTTTCATAAAAAATGAATAGCATGTCCACGCAAAAAACGTTATCTTTTATTTATTAAAAAATACTATCCCATATTACTAGGCGTCCTGGTTTTTGCCACCATCGCCATGTTGACTCAAGTGCTGACGTATCAACAGAAGCTGATCACGGAGCGTGGTGCTCGGGAGAAAGTTGTTGAGGAAGCCAATAAAGTCGCCGATAAAATTAAATCGGTTTTGAGTTATGGGCTCTCGGCAACAAGGACACTGGCATTTGTTGTAGAGAAATACGGAACTCCGGATGATTTTAACTCCATTTCTCAAAACATTCTGCAGTCAAACCCATTTATTGATGCCGTTGAGTTAACGCGTAAGGGAATAATTACTCATGTGTATCCCTTGGAGGGAAATGAAAAGGCCATCGGTCTCGATGTGCTTGCCGATATGAGGTTGAGAAAGGAAGCATTAAAAGCATTAAAAGATAATAAGCTTTTTTTTGCGGGACCTTTCGAACTGAAGCAAGGAGGAGTCGCCATCGTCGGAAGGTTGCCAATCTATCGCGACTCGGAATTCTGGGGCTTCTCTGTTGTCATTATTCGGTTTTCGACTTTGCTAAAGGCGACTGGAATAATTGAAGACGATAATAATCCTTTTGCATATCAGCTATCGAAAATAAATCCTACTACGGGCAAGGAAGAATTTTTTCTTCATGGCGTGGTTCCTGAAGCGCATGAATACATTTCCGTTCAGGTGCCAGACGGCCAGTGGAACTTGTACGTTATGCAGAAGACTCCTACAGCAAACTTCTCGGTTATAAGCCCAATAGCCTTGTTGGGATTACTTCTCGCAGCAACTTCAGGTATGTTTGCATGGGATCTCGCGAGACAGCCGCGAAAATTACGAACACGCATTACTGAAGCGACGAATGCTATGCAACGTGTAAGTCGTCTGTATCATTTTTCCAGCCAGGTAAATAGAATGGCTGTGCATGCCACTGATGAAACACAAATGTATAGCGAAGCGTGTCGCATCGCAGTTGAAACAGGCATGTATAAAATGGCCTGGATCGGATCAATAAATGAAAGCGATCAATTGACGAAATTTGTGGCAGGCGCAGGAATGGAAAAGGAGTATGTGGAGGAAGTTATCCCCATTTCGTTAGGAGCAGAGTATCCCGATCCATTCGCTCGAATGATCAGGAGTAATACTTTTGTATACTGCAACAACCTGGCTAGCGAACCGCAGAAGAAGCAGTGGGTGGAACGAGCGCTGAGTTACGGTTTCAATGCGATAATTCTCCTTCCATTCCGCAGGTCGGGAAAAATAATAGGGTCGTTCAATCTGTATTCGCTGGAGAAAGATCCATTTGACGAGCATGAGATAAGACTTTTACAGGAGACTGCAGAGACAATTTCCTATGTGCTTGAATATTTTGAGAGAGAGAAGGGTAGGGTACAAGCAGAACAACAGGTACAGAAGGAAAAAATTCTTTCTGACTCCATCATCAATAGTATGCCCGGGGTATTTTATTTCTATAATCGCCAAGGTAAATTTTTGCGATGGAATAAGAATTTTGAGATCGTATCAGGTTATTCCTATGAAGAAGTACAGAACATGCATCCTCTTGATTTTTTTGAAGGAGACGGCCGCGAGATTGTCGAAGCAAAAATAGCAAACGTGTTTCAATCAGGTGAAGATGATGTGATCGCTAACTTTGTTACAAAAGATTCCCGAAAAATTCCTTATTACTTTAATGGTAAAAAAGTAACGTTTGGCGATCACGATTTCCTGATCGGCATGGGGCTTGACATTAGCGATCGCGTTGTAGCAGAAAATGTGCTGCGTCAAAGGAATGAAGAGATCGAGAAATTGTCGGCGCATTTGCAAAACGTTCGCGAGGAAGAGCGTTCACGTATAGCCTTGGAGATACATGATGTGCTTGGTCAGCAATTGACTGCCATAAAAATGGACGCAACCTGGATCAGAAAAAAATCTACACAAGAGCAAGCCGTAGTCGAAAGAATTACAACTATGATTGGACTTGTGGACGACACGATTAAAACTGTTCGCAGAATATCTTCAGAGCTTCGGCCAGGTATTCTTGACGATCTTGGCCTTGTCGCTGCACTTGAGTGGCAGGGTTCGGAATTTGAAAAGAACTCTGGCATACACGTTCATTTCAAAAGCAATATAAGTGAAGTAGATCTTCCCCGTGATTTCGCAACAAATGTTTTTCGAATCTTCCAGGAAGCCCTTACGAACGTGGCAAGGCACTCTGAGGCCACCGTGGTTGATGCAAGCTTTACACAGGATTCGGAAGGACTCCGCCTGGTTGTGAAAGATAACGGAGTTGGCATTCACCTAAACGAAATTAAAAATGGAAGGTCAATCGGTTTGATTAGTATGAAGGAACGCGCTCGAATTTTTAATGGGGAAGTCGTTGTTGGAAACAATGTTCCAAGCGGAACTGTAGTCACGCTGACAGTGGAACACGCAAAAAATAAAGTTACGTTATGAAGATTCTTGTAGCGGATGACCATGCCATTGTCAGGAAAGGATTAATTGAATTATTGAAAGATGAATTCAAAGAATTGCAAGTCTATGAAGCTGTGAACGGCCCAAGCGTACTTGAATTTGTCGCGAACGAAAACCTTGATGTTATCCTGTTGGATATTTCCATGCCTGGCAGAAATGGGATTGAGACATTAAAACAGTTGCGGGGCCAGGGTGTGAAGACACCTATATTAATGCTCAGCATGCATCCGGAAGATCAGTACGCCGTACGTGCACTTAAAGCCGGAGCTTCAGGATTTATCAATAAGGAGAC
>CBQWHS010000572.1:0-3647 GCA_967728665.1 uncultured Chryseosolibacter sp.
TAAAAAAATTAAACAATAATGATTGCAGACGTTTTTATCAAAAGACCCGTAACCGCGATTGTAATATCACTGGTGATTGTGCTGGTGGGGTTAATCGCGATGACAACGCTTCCAATTTCACAGTACCCAGACATCACTCCACCAACCGTGATGGTGACCGGAACTTACATTGGAGCGGACGCGCAAACCGTAGAACAAACTACAACTACCGCGATCGAAACACAGATCAACGGAACACCGGGCATGTCATATATGTCCAGCAACAGCACGAGTAGCGGAGTAAGCAACGTTACTGTGACGTTCGATATTGGGACGGATGTGAACATTGCAACACTCGACGTTCAAAACAGAGTGAGTGTCGCAGAGCCTGCGCTACCTGAAATTGTAAAGCGCCTCGGCCTGACAGTTCGAAAACGAAATCCATTTATTTTTCTTGCGCTTGCGATTTATTCCCCCAAACAAACTCATGACGCAACATTCCTCGGAAATTTTGCAAACATCTATTTGAAAGATGCATTGCTGCGTGTGAAAGGTGTTGGTGATATTGTTTCTATCGGTGACGATTTTGGAATGCGCATTTGGTTAAATCCCGATAAGCTTGCAGCGATGGGAATTACTCCCGCCGAAGTGAATGCGGCATTGGCGGAACAAAATTTACAAATGGCAGCAGGTTCAATCGGAGGAAATCCACAACCTAAAAATCAGGCATTCGAATACAACGTCTTAACAAATAGCCGGATTAATAAGATTGAAGATTTTGAAAACATCATTGTAAGATCCAATCCGGCTCAGGGAAATCTTGTTTATCTCAAAGACATCGCTCGGGTTGAACTCGCTAAATTTAATTATGGGAATCATCCGTTTGTAAATGGACAACCCGCTTCGTTCATGTTGTTATATCTTGCTCCAGGAGCCAATGCGTTGGATACTAACGAAGGTGTAATCAAGACACTTGAAGAACTCAAGAAAAGTTTTCCAAAAGATGTTGATTATCTCGTTCCATTGGAAACAACTTCCGTTGTCCAGATTTCCATAGAGGAGGTTGTCGTTACTTTGCTTGAAGCGCTTGCACTCGTTGTGCTTGTGGTATTTCTCTTTCTCCAAAATTGGAGAGCTACACTTATTCCTGTTCTTGCGATCCCTGTTTCTCTTATCGGAACATTCGTTTTCTTTATCCCTTTCGGATTTACGATCAACACGTTGACATTGTTTGCTTTTGTCTTGGCGATTGGAATTGTGGTTGATGATGCGATTGTGGTAGTTGAGGCAATCCAACATAACATCGATCATTACAAGATGGCTGTTAAAGAGGCTACGGTCAAGGCGATGAAAGACATATCAGCACCGGTTATCGCGATCGCATTGATCCTCGCGGCTGTGTTTGTACCTGTGGGATTTGTTCCCGGCATTGTTGGAAAACTTTATCAGCAATTTGCAATTACCATTGCTGTTTCCGTTGTGATCTCCGCTTTTGTTGCCTTATCACTGACGCCGGCGTTAAGCATGCTTTTGCTGAAGCCGACTGATCCAACAGCAAAGAAAAATTTACTCGATCGCTTTTTTGATCGTTTTAACAACTGGTTTGGAAGAGTAACAACGTCCTACACAAAAGGTGTAAACGGCTGGGTAAGCAGAACTCCGTACGTTATCGTAATGATGATTTGTTTGTTTGTTGGATTATTTTTTATGTTCAAAAACAAACCAACGGGATTCATTCCTACGGAAGATGAAAAACGGATGTATGTCGCCTATGAAATGCCAGAGGGAACGTCTACAGAAAGAAACATTGAGCTACAAAAAGAACTTGAGAAGCGAATTATGGCAATCCCAGCGGTTAAAGTGGTCGGTGGACTTGCGGGCTTAAATATTCTGACCTTTTCAAACAAATCAAATGTAGGAACCGTGTTTGTTAATTTGAAACACTGGCACGATCGCGACCTCGAAACTGAAAGCGTACCGAAAATAATGGCAGAAATTCAAAAGCGAACAGCAGATATCAAAGAAGCGCGTGTTCTTGTGATCGCTCCGCCTGCTATTCCAGGTCTTGGCCAATCTTCTGGATTTACTTTTGAATTACAGCAAACCACAAGTACGGATGATATACGTCAGTTCGAACAGGTGATGCGCAAATTTCTAGGCGCTGCAAATCAGCGTCCCGAGATTGCCATGGCGTATTCGTTCTTCTCCGCTCGAACACCAAGTTACCAGGTAGATCTCGATAAAGAAAAAGCAAAAAAACTTGGCGTGTCGGTTGCCGAAGCTTACAGCACGCTTTCAACATTACTTGGTAGCAGTTACATCAACGACTTTAATTTATATGGAAGAAACTTCCGTGTGGTATCCCAAGCCGATACAGTCTTTAGAAAAGATATCGCTGACATCGGGAAATATTATGTGCGAAACAATATGGGCAACATGGTGCCATTAAGCGCGCTGATCACAACGCGTTTGATTGAAACACCAGCCGTTGTTTCACATTACAACATTTACAAATCTGCTGAGATTCTTGGTTCAGCAAAACCTGGCTACAGCAGTGGACAGGCCATCAAAGCATTACAAGAAGTTGCCGCGCAAGTATTGCCTGTTGGATATGGCTACGAATTCGGCGGCATGAGTCGTGAGGAAATTAAAGCTGGAAACAGTACCGGTTTAATCTTCGCGATTTCTATTGTGTTTGTCTTTCTTTTCCTGGCCGCTCTTTATGAAAGCTGGTCTGTCCCGTTTTCAGTTTTGTTCGCTGTGCCAATCGGTGCATTCGGATCTATTCTTACGTTGACCCTGTTGCCAAATCTCACGAATAATATTTATGCGCAGATCGGATTGATAACCTTGATTGGTCTGGCTGCAAAAAATGCAATTCTAATTGTTGAGTTTGCAAAAGAACGCGTTGATCGTGGAATGGAAATTCTTCCTGCAACGTTAGAAGCTGTTCAGCTTCGTCTGCGTCCGATTATCATGACATCACTTGCGTTTGTTCTCGGTGTAATGCCGCTGGCATTTTCTGCAGGTGCAGGTGCCGAAGCTCGAAAGACAATTGGATGGACTGTGGCTGGTGGAATGGTTGCCGCAAGTTCCCTGGCAATATTTGTAGTGCCGGTGTTGTTCGTGTTAATCACGAAACTTGCATACCGGAATAGACCAAAGGTTATTCAAACCCAACCCGCACTCGAATAGGATTCTGACCAATTCAAACAATAAAAAAAACCGGCCAATCATTGACCGGTTTTTTATTTGAAACAAATCTATCCGCTGAGATTATTTATTGTAAGAAAGAAGTTGTGTACTTCCGCTTCCATCAGTCACTTCTATTACAAAGTCTTTTCCAATCTTATCCAGGTTATAAATTTTTGCAAAATCTCCGATGATGGCCTGACTCTCTGAATAGAGAAGTAAATCGTTCCCATTATAAATTTTGATCTTGAGCACATCAGCGCCACTTTTATTTGCAACGGTCAATAAATAACGATTATCGCTACCACTTACATGCAGAATATTTGCAAGCTTATGGTTTGCAACGGCATGATAGCTGACGTGCTGAGTTTGCTTGCCGTCTTGTCCATTAAGCTCAATTGTATATTCACCTTCGGACAGCGAAGCAAAATTGTAGGGACGAACAAAATTATCGATGTGTCTGATTGTCTCCGTGA
>CBQWHS010000573.1:0-3644 GCA_967728665.1 uncultured Chryseosolibacter sp.
GCTCAACTTGAAATTGTTTATCCATGCGAAGATCATATCCTACGCGTCCTTGTGCATACAACCATTTCGTGAGGTCGTAGCGAGATGTTACAGAAGTGATGAGTCGCTTTCTTCCGACATTATTCTTGTATTGATTTACAACAAACCAAGGGTTGGTGACATATTCGTCATCACCAAAACGAGTTTCAAAACCTGTTGTTTTATCGTACCCTGGATTAAGAACGTTTTCATCGATGTTAGTTGCCAGGAAGAGTCCGTTGTTTGGGTTCAATGGTCCATCGCTCAATTGAGCTTTGTTCTTTGCTTCTTCATCAATATAGTTGGCCACTGCAGTAACACTTAATCTCTCTGTGATCTTTTGATCGATATTAAGGTTGATCGTTTTGCGACCTAGACCGCTGTTGCGTACAATTGAAGTGTTATCCAAGTTGGATAATGACAACCGGAACGTTCCGTTGTCTCCGCCTTTTGAAACCGAAACTGTGTTTGTAAATGAGCCACCTGTTCTGTAAAAATTCTTGATGTTATTTTTAACAGCAGAATACGCATACGAATTGCCATCAAACTGAATGGACTGGCTGCCGTCTAATTTGGCACCCCAGCTCATCCGTGAAGTGGCTTGTGCTTCGGTGGCATTTGCAGGTTTAGCACCGTTTAATCCCTGACCATATTGGTATTGGAAATCCGTGTTGTTTATGGCATTATCGGCCATGTAGTTCATATTATATTCAACAGAGAAATCGCCCTTCCTTCCTTTCTTTGTTGTGATTTGAATAACGCCGTTTGATGCGCGCGCACCGTACAACGCAGAGGCTGACTGTCCTTTTAATACAGTAATAGTCTCAATATCATCCGGATTCAAGTTTCCGATCCCATCACCATTGTCTGAACCGCCCCACTCTCCCGAACTTCCGCGTTGAGTGTTGTCCATCGGAACACCGTTGATAACAAAAAGAGGCGAGCCTGCGCTGTTCATACTAGGCAAACCGCGAAGGAGTATTTTGGCTGTTCCACCAGGGCCACTGCTTGTCCCTTTCACATTCAAGCCTGCCACTCTTCCCTGCAATGACATTGCAAAGTTTGTCTCTCTTGCTTTGTTAAGCTGATCGCCATTTACCGCAGTAACCGCGAAACCAACTTTTGCAGCCTCTTTCGTAATACCCAATGCAGTTACAACCACCTCTGCTAATTGAGTGGCATCTTCTTTCATTGTAACATTAATTGTAGTTTGAGTTCCCACTGGAACTTCCTGTGTCTCAAATCCGATAAAGCTAAAAACCAATACTGCGTTTTGGCCACTTGCGCTAACGGTGTAAGTGCCATCGGCAGTTGTTGTTGTTCCGAGTGATGTTCCTTTAACCAATACACTCACACCAGGTAAAGCTGAACCATCCGCACTAGAGGTTACTTTACCTGTGACCGTTGAATTCTGTCCTCTTGCCAGGTAGGTCAGGCAAAGACAAAAGATGAGCGCCATCGCGGGCCGCATTTTTCTTTGTACAGTTTTAATCATAGGTTTTAAATTATTTAGGTTTAGAATTAAGTTTTCAAAAACGAATTGCGTGTCGCGGAATATGACCACTGTTAATGGAGAGAATTTTTATTACAAAGAGTTTTCTCTGGAAGGCTAATGCCGGATTGACTCGGTGCGACCTGGAGAAATCAAACGTAATTATCAACCCAAACCTATTCGAGAAAAATATTATGTTCGGTCGCACCGAGGCAATGGCGTATTCAATATTTTTTTTAGTGATCAACGTTTTCAATAGAGACAATATTTGCCTGTGTGCGTTAATGCACATTATTATCATCACCTGGATTGAAGATGATGCTGGAGAAATTGGATTGATCGGAACCTCCATTTATGAGTTTGCCTCTAAACGGCGTTTCATTTCGATCCTACCCCCTCTTTCAAAAAAATATTTTAACTTTTTTCCTGGTACTTAGAATTTGACCAGTCTATAAGAGACCCGAGGAAATAATCTTCGTTAAGAAATGACGATATAAATCGATTGCACTACCGGATGTCCCAGAATATTCTTCCATCACGCAAGTCCTTCACCGCAACATCTGTGTAATTTTTATTCAGTGATTTTTCTTTTAACGGATATAACAATCGCGCTGGAGGAAGTTCATAACCAGTCAGTGACGAAGGCCGGAATTCGAGTTTAGGATAATTTGTTCTTCGCATCTCCGCCCAGCTTTCAACAGCTTGTAAGAAACCGAAGTGCGCCCATTTCTGTATCCAGATCTTGGCGAGTTTTTCTTCGTCCGTTCCTTTATACGAAATGAAGTCTGCCGTTTCGAGAAATGTGGTGATCTCTGGGCCGCTAGGAGAAACCAGTCGGGACTTCCGAACTGTATTGAGGCTATTGAGATAATAATAAAATTCAATCGACTGGCGAATACCATCCTTGTAGGCTTGCTCTGCATCGCCTCCACCCCATCGCTGGTAAGCTTCTGCTTTCACAAAATTTACTTCCGCTGATGTTATCACAACACCGGGAAGTTTTGAATTATATAAAAATGTAGTGGAATCAACTACTGAATAATTACCGAGGTTCTTTTGCTGATCAATCCTCGATATTAGCTGAGGCATTCCATGGTATGAAGTGTTGGGCTCAAACACGCTCCCTGAAATTTTTCCATACTTATCAAACAGAACTTTTAATCTCGGATCGTTAGCGGGCTTCAACACTTGCTCAACAAGGAAGTAAGGTGCCGGATAATTGGTCCAGTCTGTAAACGCATTGTGAAGATCCTCGGTATAATCGTTCAAGGGCTTTAACAGTACATCATCTTCGCCGGCAACATAAGTCGAGCCCATTCCGAGCAACGGATAAATAGACGGATTGCCCAACATCTCAAGAACTTCGTTACGCGCAAATTGTTCATCGACAAACGAGATGCGCATCAACAAGCGCAGACGCAGTGCATTTGCATAACGATTCCATTTTTCAATATCTCCGTTCAACAAAATATCCTGTTTGCTGAATTCAGACTGCGTCGTAGACGTCAATGCAATGGTTGAAAAAAATACCGAAGCCTGTTTTAATCCATCAAGCATCTTTTTGTAAAGACCACTGGCATCATCAAACTTCGGGTATACAATCTCGCCCGTTTTATTGAGCATCCCAGCTTCGGAAAAAGGAATGTCTCCCCATAGGTCAACCATTTGTGAGGCCTGATCAAATAGGACAACATTTGCGGCCTGGAGAAAAATCTCCTGTTGTTCTTTTTTAGTTTCATCAAGCGCCTGGTATAATTTTTCGAGCTCACGATAATTAGCCATCACTCCGGCACTGTATGTACTCGGTCGGTAAAAATCATCCCAACGGTCAGTAATGTAGCTGTCATTTTGCTGATACACCGATTCGCCATTCAAAAAACCAACGCATTGTGTATATACTCCGATGTGCCAATTGACAAATGTGCTCATCTCCCAATAGGTGGGCCTTACCCTGTTATTATTGATGATCCTCGTAAAAAAATTTCCAATGGATGAAGTAGCTGATCGATCTGGGTTTTGATATTTACTATCAAGAAGATCCTGGCAACCGGTTGCAATAATCAAAATGAAGATGATGCAACTTCGCATTAACATTTTATAATATTTGCCAGATCTATCCTTCATTTGCCTAAAA
>CBQWHS010000574.1:0-3642 GCA_967728665.1 uncultured Chryseosolibacter sp.
CAGTCCGTGTTTGTAAAATTATGGGAGGCGCTTGGCAGAAACGTAAGAGTAGTTTTCATTTACGATCAAATAACAGACTTAGAGAAAAAAGAAATTTTATTTCTCACGAAGAGAAATGTCGGTTTGTTTCAGTTTAAAGATGTAAACACAAATTTCTTCATGAACGAAAAGATGGCTTTGGTTCCGTCCTTCCATCATTTTAGTTCTAACAACTTGAACAACCAATTTGCCATTTCATTTAAGAAACTTTATTCTTCACACCTCTATGAAGATTTGCTAAATGGATTCCGTACCATTCATCGTGATTCACAAAAGATGGTTTTAGCAAATGAAGAACTGGTGTCGTATGAATCGCTTTTGGAAAAGCAGCACAAGGAACGCGAGATAATCCTCTCTCAACAACCTGTTGCTGTTGCAACAATTCCATCCACCAAAAAACTTTCGATAAAAGAAAAGCAGTTGTGTGTCACCCAGGTATTTGAAAGAGAGTGTAGCGAATGCACAATCAAGCAGGAAGGCGCAGATCGACTAAGGCTTTACGGAAAAGGAATCGCATTGGCGTTATCAAAAGAAAGAGTAGACATTATCTTCGTTCATTACGATGCCTATCAATCGAAGCTGGAAGATGTTAAGTCTTTCATTCTTACGAAACACCCGGATTTACAGGTTTGGTTTCAATACAATCGTATCAACATCAAGTTAGAAACCGAAAGCGAAATTGTTGACGTGTTTCCAACATTTAAGCAAGTGATTCTTTCGTTCAGCCTCATCATGGAACAATGATATCAGTCGTTGAAATATTTTTCATAATTCACTCGGGTCGTAATACCAATAGTTCCTTCGTAAATTCCCCCGATGTTGCCTGTATCTTCTACTAGCACCTCAATCGTGTTTGGGGCATTGTATTTGAGCGCCTCAATGGGAACTTCATAAACTCTGTTTTCCTCATAGGAATGACTGCGTCCGAATGGTTTGTGATCGTTGGTGCTTCCAATAAATTTTCCGTTGAGATATACGCGATCAAAATCATCTATTTTTCCCAATAGCAATACCAATGGTTGTTTTGTAAAATTCGCAGGAATGGTAAATGTTTTTTTGTACCACCCAAAGCCGTCAATTTTCAATCCTTGAAATTCCCATGCACTCGGCACCATAATTTTTTCCCACGCAGCTTCATCTGTATTTTTTTCTCCGGTCTTGCTTCGTGCGAAAGACCAGATCCCCTGAAGATCGATCAGGAGTTTTGTATTTTCCTCCACGCTATAAATACCAACTTTTCCATCGACAATTCCGCCACGATGAACACCATCAAATACGCGAATGGCCAATGTATTCATGCCGGCAAAATTGATCAGCTGCGGTGGAAGCACATATTTTCTTTCATTGTTATACGCGGTCTTGAATTTTGGCGGGCATTGTCCTGAAAAACCAATGATCTTGTCGTTCAGATAAGCTTCATCGGCATCATCGATATAACCAAGGTTCACTACATAATTTCTTTCCTTGTCAAGCTTGTGGCCATCAAATTTTATTCTGTACCATGCGAAACCATCATATCCATTGAACCCTTCATCTTCCCAAGCTGCAGGCACCCAAATATCTTCCCATCCTGAGTCATCTAACTTCGATGATGAAAAAGATGGATCATCACCTACGTGAAATTTCCATCGGCCTTTCAGATTAATAACCTGGCCGAAAACTGTTTGAAGAGACAGTGCAAAAATTAACATTAAGAGTCTACAGCTTTTCAAGATCAAATCCATTTGCAAAACAAAAATACGAATGTTTGAAGAAAGGTGAATGCATCTCACTCACCTCTTCAAACTACCCAAACTAGTCAAAACCGTAGACTAGTTATTCCTTCTCACCATTGGCTGGTTGTACTGTGCTTTGGCCAGAAATGATGTAAATGATTTTCTATCTTTTGAAGGCATGATGTGATATGTCACCGTCATTTGCTCCGATTGAACTTCTATCCAGTAATCCTTATTCTCAATATTCTTCACGTTGTAGCGCTTGGAAACCCCAGTTGGAAAGGGACCGCCTTTAATCCTGTCGGATGATACTAACTCACTATCATTATAAAATCTTACCTCCAGTGGTTGTGTAGTTTCCAATGCATAGTGAAGTTTAATCACACCGGGAATAGATGTGGGTAATATTTTAACATAGGCTTCTTCCCCTTGAGCGAAACTCTTAGTTCCGGCAAACGCAATCAACGTGAGGGCTGCAAGTGCAAATCTGATTTTCATAATATTTTGTTTTTAGTTTTCAGAGTCAATGGTGTAAAAAACGTAGCACGCCGTATCACAGATGTCATGAGTTGGTAAAGACTTGTAACAAGTTGTAACAAGTGAATGAAAATATTAGCGGATCATTTTGTAGCTATCCTTCCCATGCCTTTGAAAGGCATGGGAAAAACAGGCATCTCCCATTGAGAAAGAAAGAACAAGAGCTAAACTCTTCGTGAATCGTGAAAGTATGCATGAAATTCTCTAGCAGAAATTCAATCAAGAGCATTCGGCTAAAGCAGTCGTACCATGTATGTCTTTTGCAAGGGCAAATGCTAGTTCGATTTGAAAAATCTCAGCTAATCATTTTGTAGCCGGAGCCGTGAACAGTGAGAATTACTTTAGGCTGCGTGGGATTCTCCTCAATTTTCTGGCGGATTCTCGCAATGAAATTATCGACAGTACGTGTTGTGATTTGTTCTTCATAGCCCCAGACTTTTTCAAGAAGATCGTATCGGCTAATCACTTTATTTCGGTTTGTGTGCAAGTACTGAAGAATTTCAAATTCCTTGTGTGAGAGTTTCACATCCTTGCCATCGCTTTCAGCCCGCAGCGATTTAAAATCGATTTGAAGGTTTCCAATGTGGACAATTTCTCCCTCCTGTTTTTCTGCGCTTCCTTGATTTCTGCGAAGCAACGCTTTTACTCTTGCAAGCAACTCGCGGACACTAAACGGCTTCGTGATGTAATCGTCCGCGCCTAATTCGAGACCCAATACTTTATCAATCTCTTCACCACGAGCAGTCAACATGATGATTGGAGTTTTTACTCCAGCAGCTCGTGCGTTTTTACAAATGTCGAATCCGGAAATTTTCGGAAGCATTACATCCAGTAAAATCAAATCAAACTTGCCAGTTTTTATTTTTGAAAGACCTGACTCACCATCACCTGCAATATCCACTGAATAACCTTCGATCACCAGGTTATCTTTCAATCCTAACTGCATGGCAGGTTCATCTTCAACAATCAAAATATTTACCATAGTGCTACAGGGGAAAATATAGTGTAAACGTTGAACCTTTCCCTAATTCGCTATTCACGGTAACCTTACCTTTTTGTGCGTCCATTAATTGCTTAACAAGTGATAGACCCAATCCAGTGCCGCGACTTCTCGCCAGGTTGCCCCTCGGAACGCGATAAAATTTATCAAAGATGTGCTTCTGATGCTGCCGACTAATTCCCACTCCGCGATCCTTCACCGAAAGAAAAGCATACGCGCCATCAACACCGCTTTCTAATTCGATCTTTTTTTCGTCCCCGCTGTACTTCATGGCATTATCAATCAAATTAATCACTGCTTCAACCAGTGCCTCCTTGTCAGCTTTTATCCAGAGGTCGTCAAAACCTTTAT
>CBQWHS010000575.1:0-3642 GCA_967728665.1 uncultured Chryseosolibacter sp.
TTGCAGGCATTGTCCTTACGGATTTCGAAAGGACCCTTCAAACAAAGTCGAATAAAAAAATCATAATCGCTGCAACAAAATTGCGGCGATTACTTTTTTATAACAGCCTGATGATACTCCTTCAATAGCAAATGCGCCGCAACCGGAGCAGAAATTTTATTTTCGATCACCGCAGTTTTCAACTGATTCATTTTTTCGGTCACTGATTTAAACTGGTTAAAGTCTGTCATGAGAAGCCTATAAAAATACTCGACGAACCACGTACTGTTTTGTTGCGAACGGTTTTCATCGCGGAAACCAGATAGTTGTGTTTTATGCTGATGCTCAAGAATCAAATTCCAAATTTCTTCAAATCCCCCACCCGTATAAGCGGAGCAAGTTCTCACAACAGGTGTCCATCCAGATCGATGTTGAGGAAGCAGATGCAGGGCATATTTATATTCAGCCATTGCTTCGGATGCTTTTGAAATATTGTCGCCATCTGCTTTGGTTACAACGATCGCGTCCGCCATTTCAACAATTCCTTTTTTTATTCCCTGAAGTTCATCGCCAGCACCTGCCAGCATGAGAAGGAGAAAAAAATCAACCATATTCTTGACAGCAATTTCAGATTGTCCAACACCAACGGTTTCAACAATGATAATGTCGTAGCCAGCAGCCTCACACAATAACATGACTTCTCGGGTTCGGTTGGCAACGCCTCCGAGGATATTAGCGCTGGGTGTTGGTCGAATAAAAGCGTTTGGATTTTTTGAGAGATCATTCATTCGGGTTTTGTCTCCGAGAATGCTTCCACGTGTCAGTTGACTTGAAGGATCAATAGTAAGAATCGCTACTTTTTTTCCGGACGATGTGATCAGTTTTCCAAAGCCTTCAATAAAAGTACTTTTTCCAACGCCAGGCACGCCGGTAATTCCTATGCGAATGGAGTTACCAGTTTCAGGGAGAAGGTTATTGAGAAGCATCGTGGCAATGGTCTCATCTTCCGCCAAAGTACTTTCTACAAGTGTTATTGCCTTGGCAAGAATTATCCGGTCGCCTGCCCGGACACCTTTTTCAAAATCCTGTATACTTAGTCGTGCAGTGTTCAATAATGACTTTCTAAATGAGTTCTTATTCAAGGGTAAATTTCTAAATTTACTGATTACCTGACCTAGTATCTAGTATGAAAAAAATATTTATCCGCGGAATATCCGTCACTGTATTCAGTTTCTTAATGATGTGGGGCTTTTCAGCTATTACTGACCTTAAGATGTTCAGCGCATTTGATCCGATTTCTGTAGCGCTGCAAGAGTTTCAATTAACTGACTATGTGTTTTCGAAATTTCGTGATCAACCAAATCCCGACAGCCGGATCGTTCTTGTAAATCTCGGTCCGGATAGAAGGGCAATTGCACAGCAGATTTCGTTGATCAGCCAACACAAGCCAAAAGTTATTGGCATAGATAGTTATTTTAATTGCGAGGGAGGATTTTACGACACCACGAATTGTCCGCAGTTGCTAGATACTCTTGGTAACATGATGCTCAGCAGTGCGATTCAGGAATCAGGGCGCGTTGTGCTCGTGTCACGCCTCATGCAGACTGACTCCCTATTTAAAACGGATCCAGGAAATGTCTTTGACTCAATGGAATATTCAGATCCAATTTTTGTTGACTATGCACAAACTGGCTTTGCAAATCTTCCCACCGGAACGGTAGACGGAGGCGCGGCCACTTATCAGGAAGATGTTAAAATTTGTAGGTCTGTAATTCCAAGGATGGATGTGAACGGAAAAACGCAACTGGCGTTCTCGATAAGGATGGCGATGATGTATGATTCGGTCAAAACAAAAAGATTTCTTGCGCGAAATAATTTTGAGGAAGTCATAAATTTTAAAGGTAACATCAACATCGCTGATGTTCGTGTTAAAGCGCTCAGAGAAACAATGACTTCAGTTAGCGATTTCAACGCTCTTTGTTTTGCTATTGATTATGAACAATTAATGACAGGACAATATGATCCGACAATGTTTGAAAACAGTGTTGTTATTATTGGCTACCTCGGTCGTTACATCGGTGACCCTGCGTGGGAAGATAAATTCTTCACCCCGCTAAATACAAAAGTCGCTGGCCGTGCGAATCCAGATATGTTTGGTCCGGTTATTCACGCAAACATTGTCGCCATGATTTTAAATGAAAATTACATCAACCAAATCCCATTGTCCGTGCAAGTGGTAATTGCAACGTTGATGTGTTTTTTAAACGTGCTGTTATTTTTCTGGATTGACACGAAATTTCCACTATTATTTGATGGACTTTCGGTTGTTATGCAGCTAATAGAGATCATTTTAGTATCTGTCGTAGTTATTTATGTATTTGCATTGTACAACTACAAATTGGATTTAACACTTACGATTGCGGTTCTGGCTGCAATTGGCCCTTGTTTTGATATTTACAAAAGCTTAGAAAATGTTATTCTTGACAGGCTTACGAAACGCCGAAAACAAGTATTAACAACTTAGAAGACCGAATTTTCGTAACTTAGATCGCTTAAAATTCCAACCATACCATGAAAACCAGAAAGCTGACCCTCGTTTTAACGTTCCTGGCATCAGCATCACCGCTTTTTGCGCAGGACTATTCTTTTAAAGTTCTGGCCAACAAGGGGTCCAACGAAGTTAAATCAGGAGAAACCTGGCAACCTCTTAAGACTGGCGCCAGTTTGAAAATGTCAGACGAAGTCAAGTTGTCAGATAATTCGTATATCGGGCTGGTACATAAGACAGGCAAGCCAATGGAGCTAAAGACCGCCGGCAAGTATAAAGTTTCTGAGCTTGATGGTCAGGTAGGCAAAGGAAGTTCTGTGTTGAATAAATACACTGATTTTATTTTGAGCAGTAATTCTGCTGAAGCTAAGAAGAACCGTTTGAGTGCAACAGGAGCTGTTCATCGCGCAACCGAAACTGCAGCAATAAAAGTGATGTTGCCGGAAAATCAATTTGCGGGTGTTTACAACAACATAGCCGTTGTTAACTGGGATAACTCAAAAGTTGCAGGACCTTATATCGTCACTATCAAAGACATTTTTGAAGAAGAATTGGCGAAATTTGAAACTCCTGAGAATACATTCCAATTCAATTTTGGCGATGCTAAATTTACAAATGAAAACGCCGTGCTAATTGAAATTGCTTCGAAGTCTGATGTGAAACAAGTTTCAAAACAACATCTAATAAAAAGACTAACAACAACAGAACAGGCGAACATCAAACAACAGCTGCAGGAGAATATGGGAGAAGTGGAAGAACAAACTGCCATGAACAAATATTTACTTGCTGCCTTTTATGAACAAAACAATCTTGTGATCGATGCGATCACGGCATATGAAGAAGCAATTAAACTTGCTCCGGATGTACCATCTTTTAAAGAAGCTTATGATGAGTTTCTGTTAAGACAAGGCATTAAGAAATAATTAAATATATTCTCACGAGAAGGCCGCATTGGCGGCTTTCTTCGTTTTAAGCAAATCATACCAACATGAAAATTAGCGTATCAGGTTTACTAATAATCACATTGTTAAATGGATCGTTACTGTTTGGTCAGGATGTGGCTTTTCGTGTGATGATGAACAATGGAAAAAATGAAGTAAAAACCGGTTCAGCAT
>CBQWHS010000576.1:0-3639 GCA_967728665.1 uncultured Chryseosolibacter sp.
CCTACAAAATCATTTAGTGCGCCACCAATCGGATCACACATCGTTACTTTCCTTGGCAGAATCACACATCAGAAAGGTCCATTATATTTTGTAGAGGCTGCCCGACGTGTTCTTGATGCAGTACCCGATGCGCACTTCGTTGTCGCGGGCTCCGGCGACTTGATGCCGATGATGATCGAGCGAATTGCCCAACTTAGAATGTCATCTCATTTTCACTTTACAGGATTCCTCAAAGGCAATGATATTCAACGCGTGTGGGAAATGTCGAACGTTTATGTGATGCCGTCCGTGTCGGAGCCTTTTGGCATCGCACCACTCGAAGCGATACAGGCAGGCGTGCCCGTAATCATTTCGAAACAGTCTGGTGTTGCCGAAGTAATGCCGCATGCAATCAAAGTTGATTTTTGGAATAGTCAGGAACTCGCTGCTGCGATTTGCAGCGTCTTAAAATACAAGAGTTTGTCGAATACTTTGAAGAAGAATAGTGGTGAGGAATTGGACGACATAACCTGGAATAGGGCCGCAAAGAAATTAACCGAGCTATACTATGGACTTACTACAAAGCAACCTATCGCCTAGAAAGAAACTAGTGCTGTATTTTCAGCTTCATCAGCCAAAGCGATTGAGTCAACTCCGTTTCTTCGACATTGGGGCCGGTAACTCATGCTTCGATGAAAAGTTAGATTGCGAGATTATTCAGCGTATAGCCAGGGAGTGCTACCTTCCAACAAACGCTATTCTAAAAAAAGTCTTGAAGAAGTTCCCCGAAGTGCGGGTAGCATTTTCGCTTTCTGGTGTGCTCATCGATCAACTCGAAGAAAATGCTCCCGAGGTCCTCGAGAGCTTCCGCCAGTTGGCGTCCACAGGTTCCGTGGAGTTTCTTGCTGAGACACATTACCACTCTCTCGCATGCATGATGCCAGGAAAAGAACTTGAGGCGCAGATACTAAAGCATGTTGAAAAAATTGATGAACACTTTGGCGTACACCCGAGTGTTTTCCGAAATACAGAGCTCATTTATAACGATGACATCGGACGTAGAATTAGTAAACTCGGTTTCACCGGCGTTATGACGGATGGTCTCGAACGAATACTGCAGGGTCGTAGTTCAAACCATGTCTTCCAACATCCGGACCAGCCTCACATGAAAATTCTCCTGCGCAACTATCGCCTCAGTGATGATATTTCGTTCCGGTTTTCATCTGAAGATAAAACACTATCCGTTGATAAATATCTATCCTGGTTGCAAGCTCTTCCCACATCTGATGAAGTCATTACGCTTGCTATGGATTATGAAACATTTGGAGAGCACCAGCGCAAAGAGACTGGCATATTCAAATTTTTGGAAGAGTTTCTGACGCGCGTTGCAAAATCAAACACGTTTGAAATGGTCACGCCATCGGAAGCTATCGACAAACTAATACCACACAGCAGGCTGAACGTTTCCAATTTCATTTCGTGGGCAGATCAGGAACGCGATCTGACGGCATGGCTCGGTAATGAAATTCAAAGAGATGCATTTGATTCCCTTCTCAAACTCGAAGTCGAAGTGAAAAGCATCGGTGACGAAAATCTTCTTCATCAATGGAGAAATCTTCAGACCAGTGATCACTTCTAT
Source organism: uncultured Chryseosolibacter sp. (assembly GCA_967728665.1). GTDB lineage: Bacteria > Bacteroidota > Bacteroidia > Cytophagales > Cyclobacteriaceae > Chryseosolibacter. The sequence goes on from CBQWHS010000576.1 coordinate 1,619, forward strand.
TACATGTCAACTAAAAAAGGAAGCGATGGTGTTGTTCATAATTACTTCAGCCCCTACTCTTCTCCATATGAGGCGTTCATCAACTACATGAATGTGTTAACCGATTTTTCGATGCGTGTTCAAGTGTTGAGCAACGGACGAATTGATCCAGTACGTGTCAACAAACTACCACGGCAGACTACCGGAACCAGAATGACAATGCTGTCGGCACACTGAACCATCTAATGTTATTCGTTGACCCGTTGATCTGTTATTAGTTGCGCCAGATTCAAGAGGGTAATATGTGTTTGTTGATTAATTCGTAATGGTCAAAATACTGTTCCTTATCTCCGAAGTCGGTCATGTCAATTATTAGTCTTTCTTGTCCCGAGGCATGAGCCACAATGCTTGGGGTTATGAAAGCGGTGGGAGTTTGAAAAACTAAAATTGTCCGCCACAGCCTAACGTTGGGTTGAAAGATAACCTGTTGTCGTAGCTCGTGCGCGTCAACTGTTACTTTCGTTGTGTCCAAATTATTTGTTAAGGTATTTATTTGGAATGTTAGCAGGATAATATTCAATTCCGTAATTCGCCTTCAACAATAATGACACAACTTCATAAATTTGCTTCTCTGTTCGTTGGAATTGTCGGAGAAGTCCCATCATAGCATAGCTTATTGGGTTCACAGAAGGAATAAATGTCTCCCATTCATAACCTTTGCCCCAAACAAGTCCTTTTACTGTTATTGTCAAGTCCGCCTTTTTTGAGATAAGAAAATTCAATACATCAATACACTTATTCGCATTTTGATTTACAGTATGAAAAATCGGAGTGTGTCCTCCAAAACCATTGTTGTCGAGTCCCGCTTTTGAGTTTATGTCAGCTCCGTGTTTTACAAGAATCTCGGCACAAGCTAAATGATTGTATTCAGCACAAATATGCAGTAACGAAACTTCGTAAAGAGGTGTGAAAGTACAATCAAATGAGTATTTCTTTAATAGAGCTTCTTTTCGAGAAGTTAATTGAGTGTCAAGTTGACTGGAATCGTCCAATAAAACAGATAGCAACACTTTGTCATCAAATTCTAGCCCGTAGTCCACAAACATTTTAATACATTTCTTAAATGATGGTCCACGTGAGTACATATTAATTAGATCGTAGATAAGGGGTTTACCTTTAATCACTTGGTTAGGGCTAATTCCATTTTCAAAACATTCCCTTATTTCTTCCTCAGAATGTAGTTCAAATGCTGTTATGATTTTATTCAAATAGTCCATCCAAAATTTTATTAGTCGAAACCTTCCGTGGAAACTAACCTTATTCGCTTTGGCCGTCATTGTCCGCGGGGACAGCGTATGAGCTACAACGTTCAGTGTATACGCTGTTAAATTTTCCCGTAAAAATCAAAATTATAGATTTTAGCGAATACACATTGTTGGCTGTGGTGGCGCTAGCATCTTGTGCCGTGTTCATTCAGTTGCGACAATGAGCGTGCGTAATTCTTGTCCGTCATGCAATTCGGATCTGTTTATTTTGAAGCTCAATTCTGAAATTGACTTTAGCCTTTAATGCGTTAAATACTTTAAGAATTGTCTCCACTGTCACATTGTTAGCATTCTTTTCTAATTTTGAAATCTGCGCTTTTTGCACTCCTACTAGTTTTCCTAATTGCTCTTGGGTCAGATTTCTTTGAAGTCTAGTCGTCCTTATCATTTCTCCAAGGAGTTCAAGATTCAACTCAAATTCGTAATCATCACGTTTTGCTGTCCCACGCTTGCCAATCATTTCATCTTTGATCTGGTCAAAGGTGTAAGTCTTTAGTTTTCTGTCTTTCGTTTTCATTTTGCTCTTTTCTTTTGGTCGAAATAAAACTGTCTTAGTTGGTCGGCTCTAATTATTTCACTAGATGGAACTTTGTCCGCTTTTTTTACAAAACCGTGAGTTGAAACCACAAGAGTCTCAGTTTTTTCGGTCTTGTCCCAGAACGCTAAAAGTCTGTATTGAAGTCCGTTATACTTTGTCCTGAATTCCCAAATGTTATC
>CBQWHS010000577.1:0-3635 GCA_967728665.1 uncultured Chryseosolibacter sp.
AGGGTTCGTTAGCGTTTCTTTTGGATGTTACAATTGATGAACTTAATTTCAATGGATTTTTAGCGTATGAAGAATTACCTCAAGCCCCACGAGTGGCAAATCATCGAAGAAGGATTTGATCCGCATTACAACAAAATATCTGAAAGCGTATTCAGTATCGGAAATGGTCGGATGGGCCAACGGGCAAATTTCGAAGAGGAGTACTCCGGCGAAACGCTACGCGGAAGTTATGTTGCCGGCGTTTACTATCCTGATAAGACACGCGTGGGATGGTGGAAGAACGGATACCCGGAATATTTTGCAAAGGTTCTCAACGCACCAAACTGGATAGGCATTCACATCAGCATCGAAAACCAGAAACTTGACCTTGCAAAATGCAAAGTCGAGAACTTCAAGCGTGTCCTCGACATGAAGACCGGTTTGCTCCAGCGAAGTTTTGCCGCAACTTTCCCGGATGGTAAAAAGGTAATGGTTGAGTCCAAGCGTTTTTGCTCCATGGCTCACGGCGAAATCGGAGCGATTCGTTATTCAATAAAGCCATTGAATTTTTCTGCCAAGGCCATTATCTCCATCTATGTTGATGCCGATGTTGTGAACAAAGATTCAAACTATGACGAAAAATTCTGGGAGGAAATCTACAAGGAGGGAGCTGAAGGAAGGGGTGTAGTCACTGCACAAACAAAGAAGACTTTTTTCCATGTAACAACCGGTATGCGCTATTTCATTGTCACCGATGGCAAGCCTGCGCAAGTGGATCGTATCAACATTGAGCAACGGGAAAAATTTTCTGGTAACGTAATTCAGATGACGCTTCATGAAGGAAAAGAAACTGTCATTTACAAATATGGAGCAGTCCTCTCATCGGAAAATCATGCGAAGGACAAATTAGTAGAAGCTTGCAACAAAGTACTTGATGAGGCTGTTAAAAAAGGCTTCGATAAATTGTTTGATGAGCATGCCGCGGTGTGGGGCCATAAATGGGAGGAATGTGATGTAACCATTGATGGGGACGTTGCCGCACAGCAGGGAATTCGATTTAATATTTTTCAATTGACGCAGACATATACTGGAGAAGATGAACGTCTCAACATCGGGCCAAAAGGATTCACAGGTGAAAAATATGGTGGAAGCACATACTGGGACACGGAGGCATATTGCATTCCGTTTTATCTCGGAACCGCCGAGCAGAAAGTCGCCCGTAATCTTTTAATTTATCGCTATAAGCATCTACCGAAGGCAATCGAGAATGCAAAAAAGTTAGGCTTCAAAGATGGTGCAGCTTTTTATCCGTTCGTTACGATGAATGGAGAAGAATGTCACAATGAATGGGAAATTACATTCGAGGAGATTCATCGGACCAGTGCGATGGCTTATGCGATGCGCGATTACATCGACTATACCGGTGATAAAAATTATCTGACTGAATTCGGACTTGAGGTTCTCATCGGTATCTCTCGTTTCTGGGCTCAGCGTGTGAACTGGTCGGCAGAGAAAACGAAATATGTAATCCTCGGCGTGACCGGTCCTAACGAATATGAGAATAACGTCAACAACAATTGGTACACAAATTATTTGTGTACATGGACGTTGCGTTTTACGCTTGATGCCATCAAGTATGTCAGGCAAAATGATTCCAGCAGGTACGCTCAGATAACTTCGAAGACAAGTTTCGATGAGAAAAAGGAGACAGCTAAATGGCAGGAAATCGTAGACAAGATGTATTATCCTTTAGACATGGTACGTGGAGTGATTCTTCAACAGGACAATTTCCTCGACAAAGAAATACTTCGTGTCAGCGAATTGAATAAAGAAGACCGCCCCATCAATCAAAAATGGTCTTGGGACAGAATTCTTCGGTCATGTTTCATTAAGCAAGCTGATGTGTTGCAAGGACTTTATCTTTTCGAAGATGAATTTAACGCCGAAATTATTCGCAAGAATTTTGATTTCTATGAACCGATGACCGTGCATGAATCGTCACTGTCACCATGTGTTCATGCGATCCTGGCATCAAAGCTCGGCTATAAGGATAAAGCTTATGAATTTTATCTTCGCACCGCGCGTCTCGACCTCGACGATTACAATAATGATACGGAAGATGGATGTCATATTACCAGCATGGCCGGCACGTGGATGAGTGTTGTAAAAGGATTTGGCGGCATGCGAATAAAGGACGGAAAATTAAGTTTCAATCCGTTTATTCCGGATCAATGGAAATCATATTCGTTCCGTCTTGAATTCAGAAATCGCGTGGTAAAAATCAAAGTCACACGTGATGGTGTCGAAACTAAACTTGAATCCGGAGAGGCAATGGAAATTCTTCTAAAGGATAACGTTGTATCGTTGAGCTAAGTCTTCTGTTTCTTTTTCCGCGCAGACGGAAACAAAACGTTATTGAGAATTAACCGGTATCCCGGCGAGTTTGGATGTTGATTTAAGTCGGTTGGTTCTCGCCACCGGCCTGGGGATCCTTCAGGATCATGTCCGCTATAAAACGTAAAATGGCCTTTTCCTTGTTCGCCATAAATGTAGCGCACGTTGTCCTTGTTCCTATTCTCACCCAGCACCAACACATTCGGTTTAACAACGTAGTTGCTAAACGCAGTTGTTTGTCCGTGGAATTCTTTGATCACGTTTTCGTGATTTTGTGTGAGCAATGAAGGAACGATGTCCCACTTGGCGGAAAACTCAAACACAGTGAAAAACCCAGTACTGCGTTCGAAGAAATCCGGACGTCCTGTATTAATATCTGAAAATCGCCTGCTGTATCCGGGCTCGAGCGTAAAATTCTCAAAAGCGAATGTCTTCGTGAAATCCAGTTTGTTTTGTGCGTTAGGGTCCGGCTCATCTCCATCATAGACACTTTCGCTGATGTCAACACCATCTGCGGCAAGAGCGATATCGAAGGTTTCAGCGCCCGAACACATGGCAAACAGATAACCGCCTGCAGTGCAAAATGCTTTGATTTTTTTTGCAACATCAAGTTTCATTGCCGAAATCTTGGTGTAGCCAAGTCGTGAGGCTGTGGCTTGTTGAATGTCAGCTTCAATTTTAGCGGACTCGCGCCGTAAAAAACGTCCATGCTGGCCAGTGAAATCTTCGTGGTGTAAGTGCAGCCAATCGTACTTGGCGAGGTCGTCTTTCAGAATCTCTTCATCATAGATAATATCATACGGAATTTCTGCGTAGTCAAGCACAACGATCACAGCATCGGTTTCGTCCAGTATCAATTCGTTCTTTGGTGAATACACTGCAATACGGGGCGCTTGTTCCAATTTTACAACATTCATGTTGACGGAAGGACTTGAAATCTCCTTTAGAATGGCGTTGACACTGGACTCCGTAATCAGTTCATATGATATTCCGCGAACAACACATTCATTCTGAATCTCCGCTGTCCAATCGACCAGGAAACTTCCACCACGATAATTCAATAGCCAGTCGAGATCTTCGCCTTTCTTCAAAACGTAGTACGCAAGTCCGTAAGCTTTAAGGTGATTTTTTTGGGCTTCGTCCATTGGAATCAGGATTGATGCAGCTCTCAGTGAGCCAAAGCTTAAAATAAATAGGATGGCAATGTATTTCAACATAACATTTCATTGATTAATGTTTGTTGGCGTTGGTAAAGAAAGTTA
>CBQWHS010000578.1:0-3630 GCA_967728665.1 uncultured Chryseosolibacter sp.
GCAATGTCCAACTCAAATTTCAATTTGTTTGGATCACTATCCTTCATAAAAATCTCATAGGCGGAAGTTCCATCAATCTGTTTGAATTCCCATTCGTGGTTGTGATACGCAAACTGCAACCCCGCCTTCGCTGCGACCTCAGCCGTTTTATTAAGAACATCGAGAGATGATTTAATCTCCTCCATCGTAGTGATCGGAGTGCTCGCACAAACCAGGTACTCAACACCACCTTCGGCTGCCTCGTCAACGAGTTCCTGGTAGTTATCACGGAGATTTCGCATTGGTGGAATTACGATAGGTTTGCCATCAGCGCCAACGGGCGGTTTCGAACCCGGAGGCATCTTAAAAGGAGCACCAAGAACGTGATGTGACCGCCACGACATTCCCAGGTTTTTTAGCGCACTTGAAAACTCTTTTGGTTTCATTCCATAATAGCCGCCTTTCTTACTGAATGCCGACTCAATGTTTTTATAACCCAGGTCTGCGATCTTCTTAAGTGTTCCATTAACATCTTCATCGATCACATTAAAAAAAGTAAAAAGTTGCAATCCCGGATCTGGTAATTTGCTTTTGAAAATTGAACCAAACACCGATTGCTGCGATAGCACTATGCCTGTAATAGCTAATGCACTGCTCTGTTTTATGAATTCTCTTCTCTTTATCATATTAATTTTAATTAGTAGCGACTGAAGCTGATTTTGGGTTGTAGACGTATTGAATATTTAGCAGGATGAAAAGCGATTGGCCCGGAGGCGATGTCGCATTTCGAAATACATAGTACACCGCATGCTTGCCTTGAGTTGGCTTAATTTTCGCCGAAGCGATTATCGGCACAGGTTTGTTAATCGGTGCGGGGTTTGGCTTAATATCAATCGATTCTCCAATCAGTTCTCCTGTTGGAGAATCCAGTCGCACTTCGATTTTTCCACCTGCAGAATTCAACGCTTGCACCGGTGCGAGAGTAACAAACACAACTTGATCGATACCCGTAAGATCAACTTCTTTGAAACCAACATAGGCATTATTCTTTTGTCCGATTACAAGATCGAGTGGCGGTTCGGGCACTTTGAATTTCTGAATTCCATCAGATTCATCCGCTGTGGACGCCGCAAGACTTGCCGGTTTCAGCATCATTGTCTTTTCTGAACGTACAGGAGGAAGGCCGTTTGCACCTTTATCCGTATAGGCTGCACGCAAAAGGAAAACTCCTTTATCACTCACTCCTTTTTCAATATCGGTAGTGAATGTTCCTTTTGTTGGAAGTGTTGAAACTTCCGGAACATCGGCTACACTCAAAATATATTTAATGATCTCAGTGGCATCGCTGAGCGCCAACTGCGGATGCGCTGCCATGTTTACATCGCCCCAAATTCCACCACCACCATTGATCACTTTCTTTGCCAGGTAGTCAACAGCCTTTGGATCATTCTTATATTTCTTCGCGACATCCCGGTATTGTGGTCCAATGGATTTCTTATCAATGAAGTGACAAGACTTACAATCACTCGACTCCATAAGTTTCTTTCCAGTAGCGAACTTCGTTGACTCATCGGCAGCCAGGTGGCCCTGCACAATTTGAGTTTTATCAAATCCTTGCGGCAAATAATCAATAGTCAGAGATATATCGCCCCTTGATATTCCATTTTCCAATGTTCCATCTTCCTTGTCGGTAACCTTCACCTCATAGTCAAAGGATTGACCAGGAAAGAAAAATGTCTGATTGCCACGCGTAATCTCGAACGACAATTCCGGTGGCTCATTCCCGGCCCTCACTTCCAGTTTCTCTGTTGACTTTTCGCCTTTCGAATCTGATACGGTTAGCATCGCGTTATAAATTCCAGGTTTGTTAAAAGTATAGTCTGCATTTTCGCCTTTGAAAGTTGTCAGCGATTTTCCGGTTGTGTCCTGGATGCTCCACTCATAGGTTAGCTCATCGCGATCAAAATCTTTCGTTCCTTTGGAAGAGAAGTTGACTGCCATAGGCACTGCACCACTTGTTTTATTCGCAGCAATTTTAACTGCAGGCTTGCGATTGCCTTTGTTATACTCAATGTGAACGAGACGCGCATCTTCATTTCCCTGAAACCACGCAGTTCCATATTCCAGCATGTATAGATCACCATCGGGACCAAACTCCATATCCATGGGATTACTGAATTTATAACTCGGCATAAAACGTTCCATCGAAACATAGTTGCCTTCTTTGTCCATAGTCACCGCCATGATCCAGCCACGCATCCACTCGTAAATAAAAAGTTTGCCGTCGTAATAATCAGGAAAGGCTTTATCAGAATTTTTGAAATCTTCCGTATAGAAAACCGGGCCAGCCATCGCAGTGCGGCCTCCGGTTCCAAGCAACGGAAATTCCGTTGACTTGTCATACGGATACCAAATGAATGCCTTTTGTGCGGGTGGTAATTCAGTAAGGCCAGTGTTGTGAACAGATTTATTCACAGGCTTCATAGGATCAAACGGAGCCCCAGGTTTTCCTGTAGCAAAATCTCGCTCGTAATACGCCTTGTTATCGCCATTGAAATATGGCCAGCCAAAGAATCCTGGTTTTTTAGCTTGATTAATTTCATCGTTTGCCTTTGGTCCGCGATTGACAGAGTCCGTACCTGCATCTGGTCCGACATCTCCCCAGTACAAATATCCAGTACGTTTATCCACTGAAATTCGATACGGATTACGTGTACCCATCGCATAAATCTCAGGACGAGTTTTATCTGTTCCCTTCGGGAATAAATTTCCATCGGGAATAGTATAAGTTCCATCAGGTTCAGGGTGAATTCGTAAAACCTTCCCCCGCAAATCGTTTGTATTTGACGAACCTTTCTGTGCATTCCATGGACCACGTCCCGGACGTTCATCCATCGGAGCATAAGCTGTTGATCGTGGACTTGTGTTATCGCCCGTTGACACATACAGATTTCCGTTGCCATCAAAGGCAATCGATCCACCTGTGTGGCAACATTGTTCGCGCTGTACTGCAACTTCAAGCACAACCTTCTTTGAAGATTCCACCAACTCCTCACCCTTAAATTCATACCGCGTCAGAATATTAACAGGGTTATCGCCCGCAGGAGAATAATAAAGGTATATCCAGTTGTTTTTACTGTAGTTAGGATCCAACGCCAGTCCTAACAGTCCGTCTTCTGCTTCTGACTGGCTTCCATCTTTAAATTTATACTTCGTGCTGACGGGGATTTTCGTGATAACTTTTGTTTTACCGACTGCGGGATCATACAGTTTCACATTTCCTCTGCGTTCGATAAACAACACGCGTGAATCGGGAAGTACGGCAAGCTCGACCGGCTCTTCCAATTTTTCATCAAGCACAACTTTTGAAAAACGGTTCTCCTCGGGAACGCGTTTAGTTTTTACAACACTATAATTCAATTTTACAGGCTTTTCGCGCAACACCCATTGTAATCCACCTTTCAAATGCTTTACAAAGATGTCTTCGGAATATGTTTCATCCGTGTGGCCCATTGCGGTATAGAATGATCTTCCACCATCATACTCGTGATACCATGACATGGGGTGGTCACCATTGTTGGTTCCTCCTTCATAAGTCTTCTCATCAATTTTAATGAGCACTTTAATATCCGGGTTGATATTCTTGAAATT
>CBQWHS010000579.1:0-3625 GCA_967728665.1 uncultured Chryseosolibacter sp.
TAAGCATTTTGGCGCTTGCATGGTGGACATTTGGTGATCCATACCGTGTAAGTTCGGGCGTAAGAAATTGGATAATGACAGGATTAGTTGCTGTTTACTTTTCAAAAATTTTTGGAATCCTTGTTGTGTTCATTGACGATTTACAACGCGGAGTGAAGTGGTTGGCAAACTTCTTTTATCAACCCGACAAACAAGCCTCACTTCCAGGCACCGCAATTCCACGTTCCGAGTTCTTAGCAAAGACTGCGTTAATCGCCTCTGCCATTCCCTTTGGGACGATGGCGTATGGTATAATTTCCGGAGCGCATGATTATCGCGTTAAGCGAGTCACAGTGAAGCTTCCAAATTTGCCAAAGGCCTTTGATGGTGTCACGATTGGTCACGTCTCGGATATTCACTCGGGAAGTTTCTTCAACAAGACTGCCGTGAAGGGTGGAGTGGAAATGTTATTGAATGAAAAACCGGATCTCATTTTCTTCACCGGCGATCTTGTGAATAACGAATCATCAGAAGTGAAAGACTTCATTAACATCTTCGATAAATTCAAGGCCCCTCTTGGTGTGTTTTCTGTGACTGGTAATCACGACTACGGTGACTATCATCGGTGGGCCTCAACAAATGCAAAGCAACAAAACTTTGAAGACCTGATGGCAGCACATCGGTTGATGAAATTCAACTTGCTAATGAATAAGAATCATATCATCACTGTGGACGGAGAGAAGATCGCCATCCTCGGTAATGAAAATTGGGGTGCTGGTCGATTTTCAAAATATGGAAAATTGGAGCAAGCATATAAAGGCTCTGAAGAAGCGCCCGTTAAACTCTTGTTGTCACACGATCCAAGTCATTGGGATGCACAGGTTCGTCAACAATATAAAGATATAGATGTGATGTTCTCCGGACATACTCACGGATTCCAATTTGGCATTGAGATTGGAAATTTTAAATGGAGTCCTTCGCAATACGCGTACAAGCAATGGGCTGGATTATATCAGGAGGACAAACAATATTTGTATGTCAACAGGGGTTTCGGTTATCTCGGTTATCCGGGAAGAATTGGAATGCCTCCGGAGCTTACCATCATGACCCTCAAAGTTGGATAGATTTACTCTCTATTATTTTTTCTCTACAGCGTGTCCGCCAAATTCATTTCTCAACGCGGCAACTACTTTTCCTGAGAACGTATCTTGTTCAAGCGAACGATAGCGCATCAACACTGAGAGCGCTATTACGGGAGTTGCTATTTGGTTTTCCAGCGCATGCTCGAGTGTCCATTTCCCTTCGCCGGATGAATGCATAACACCTTTAATCGAATCAAGATTTGGATCCTTTGTCAATGCATTTTCTGTCAGCTCCATGAGCCAGCTCCGAACAACGGAGCCATGATTCCAAACTTTCGCCACGTTCTTAAGATCGAGACCAAATTCACTTTTTTGCATCACCTCGAAACCCTCTGCGATTGCCTGCATCATTCCATACTCAATTCCATTATGCACCATTTTTACAAAGTGTCCCGATCCAGAAGGGCCACAATATAAATAACCATCCGGTAGCGCGATATCTTTGAAAAGCAGTTCCACAGATCCAAATGCATTTTTATCACCACCAATCATGGCGCACACGCCATTCAATGCTCCTTCGGTTCCTCCACTTGTGCCACAGTCAAGAAAATCAATCCCTTTCGTTTTCAAATCTTTTGCTCTGCGGATCGAATCCTTGAAAAGAGAATTTCCTCCATCAATAATAATGTCGCCACGGGAAAGGAGCGGAGTAATTTTTGCCAACGTTTCGTCAACGGCTTTGCCCGCCGGGATCATCAACCACAAAACCTTTTTAGCTGTAAAAGCTTGAAGAAGATTTTCAATGGAGGAAAATGTTTTGACACCCTTAGATGAAATTGAATTAATCAACGTCGTGTTCAAATCGAACGCGAGGACTTCGTGTCCATGACCATGAATGTTCAACGCCAGGTTGAATCCCATTTTTCCTAAACCGATAAGTCCTATTTGCATAATTTGTTTTGTTGAATGTTTTAAACCATTACGTCCTTGAGTCTTGAGTAAAGATCACGGTATTTCTGAAATTGTTTCTGATAAAGTTGAAAGTTTAATTCGCTCGGCAATATTTCTTTGGTCGATGCGTGATTAAGTTGAGAATAGTTTGTGATTACACCAAGAGTCTTCATTGCCATGTATGCAGCGCCAACTGCGGAAGCATCATCGGAATTGATCAGACAAATTCGTTTGTTGAACATGTCAGCCAATATTTGAAGCCATGCTGTAGATTTGACAAATCCACCACTAACGTTTATTTGATTAATCACCGTTCCACCGGCAAGCATTTGGTTGCCAATATCAAGCAGAGCCATGCTTATTCCTTCAATGACAGCTCGCGTAAAATGTTGCTGCGTATGCGTTCCTTTTACGCCGAAGAATACTCCACACGAATCGCTGTTCCAAATTGGAGCACGTTCTCCGAAGATGTACGGCAAAAATAAAACTCCATCTGCACCGGGCGAGGTTTCATAAAGGCATTTTAAAATGCTCTCATAATCCGCTACTGAATTCAGGGGTTTCTGAAGAAATGTTTCGGCGAACCATTTCAGAGCAACGCCACCGTTGTTACTCGGACCACCACATACAAACGTAGTGTCATCCAGGACATAGTTGAATGTCATTGCTTCAAAATTATAGACCGGTTTATTTGAGGAAACGCGGATAGCACTGCTCGTACCGATGGTAAGCGCTGCAATCCCGGGTGTGGTTGCAAAACTTCCGAGGTTCGCGAAGCATCCATCGCTTGCGCCGATCATGAAGGTTGTGTTTTGAGCGATTCTGATTTCTTCAGCACTTACAGGACTATGATCTGAGCGATAATAGTTTGTTGGACGAAGAGTCGAAAGTTTATCGCTGCTTATTCCGGCAATCTCCAACGCATTGGTGCTCCACGCGCATGCTGTGATATTCATCAAGCCTGTAGCTGAAGCGATGGAATAATCAATCTCGAAGGTATTGAAGAGCCTACACCAGATAAATTCTTTGATTGAAATAAACTTGTAAGTTTTGTCGAACAACTCTGGAGAATTTTCTCTGATCCAGATAATTTTCGAGAGTGGCGCCATAGCGTGAATCGGTGTTCCCGTTTCTTCATAGATCATTTCGCCCAAGGCAGACTCTTTAATTCTTCTCGCGATATCTCCACTGCGATTGTCTGCCCAAATAATCATGTTATTAAGAGGTGTTCCATTCGCATCAACAGGTATTACGCTGTGCATTGCGCTGCTTAATGCAATAGCGCCAGGATTCGAATTCAGCTGTGAGACTAATTGGTTAATGACATAAGCAAACGCCTTCCAGATCTGTTCAGGATCTTGTTCATATCGTCCTGCTGATGGACTCAGCGTTTTGTAGTGCTGTTGTGCGGTGAGAATTACTTTTCCTTTGATGTCAACAGCAACAGCCTTGGTGCTTCCAGTTCCGATGTCAACTCCGATAACATAGTCCATTCGTTGTCTTAAAATATACGATAGCCAAAAATTACGGAGGATTTCCGATAATCCATAAAGTAAGAGACATCATTTGTCAAACCGGTTCTCTTAGAATAATAGCGTCCTTCAACTGAAAAT
>CBQWHS010000580.1:0-3620 GCA_967728665.1 uncultured Chryseosolibacter sp.
AAAAGATTTCCATTCGGATGCGTTGAATAAAATTTCGCCGGAAGGCAATTTGAATTTCAAGTTCGGAAACGCATGATTTACATTTCCCTCAGCTTCGAAAATTTTGATCAATTCAGAAATGCGTTCGGCCTTGTCCTTCTTCCGATTATACCAGCTATCGAAAATTTGCAAAAAGATCCATTGCGTCCATTTGTAATAATTCGGATCACACGTCTGTACTTCGCGGCTCCAATCGTATGAAAATCCAATTTTGCGAAGTTGCCTCTTGAAGTTTTCAATGTTAGCCGCCGTAGATTTTGCCGGATGAATTCCATGCTCGATCGCGTATTGTTCCGCAGGCAATCCAAATGCATCAAAACCCATCGGATGCAAAACATTAAAACCTTGCAAACGCTTGAAGCGCGAAACAATGTCTGAAGCGATATAGCCAAGCGGATGACCCACATGTAAGCCCGCACCGGACGGATACGGAAACATGTCCAGGGCATAGAACTTCGGTTTGGCGTTGTTGTTATCAACTTTGTAAACCTGCCTTTTTTCCCACTCCGCGCGCCACTTTTCCTCTATGCGCTTGATCTCTTCTTTACTGTAATCGGCCATTTTAGGTCGTTTTTTGATGTTTGAACTTGCAAAAATAGCGTTTTTCCACGAAGTCGATGGAGCGCTTTTTCAAAATTAATTCAGCCCTTTTCGACAGTCCATCCAATTGACTTGACACTTCAGTAAGTCGTTTTTAGAAACGACACCCCAGCGATTCACTTTTACCGTGTAATCGATACGATTTGCACTTATGAAAAAAATCTATTTCCCGATTTTGTTATGCTCAATTTCAAGTCTTGCGATTTGTCAAATTACCATCACTGGTAAAGTCACCGACAACAAAGGCGTGCCGGTATCGATGGCGAATGTTTTACTGAAGAACACTTACGATGGAGCAACGTGTGATTCAAACGGAAATTTCTCTTTCCTCACATCCGAATCTGGTGAACAAACTTTGCTGATAACCTTCGTTGGATTTAAAGAGAAACAACAAGTCGTAAATCTGTCAGGCTCAAAAATATCGGTGATCATAGAGATGCAGGAAGAAATCAACCAACTCGAAGCTGTCACTATTTCCGCAGGATCATTCACGGCAAGTGACGAATCAAGAAGAACTGTTTTCAGAGCACTTGATATTGCCACAACTGCGGGAGCCACTGCCGACATTGCTGGTGCACTGAACACACTTCCGGGAACGCAAAAAGTAGGAGAGAGTGGACGACTCTTCGTACGTGGTGGCGATGGAAACGAAACGCGAACATTCATTGACGGAATGGTTGTGCTCGATGCCTATAACACTACCGCTCCGAACACACCGTCTCGCGGAAGATTTTTGCCATTCATGTTTAAGGGAACAAGTTTCAGTACTGGTGGCTATTCCGCTGAATACGGACAAGCACTTTCATCCGCACTGGTGCTCGATTCAAAAGATGGAACTGAAACGACACGCACAGACATCGGAATACTTTCCGTTGGTGGAGATGTTGCACATACACAAGCGTGGGAAACCGGGTCAGTAGCGGGAAAAATTCAATACACAAACCTTCGACCTTATGTTGGTTTGATCAGCCAGCGAATCGATTGGAAAAATGCACCGACTTCAATGGAAGGCGTTGGCGCGTTTCGTCAGCGCATTGGTGAGCATGGAATCTTCAAAGCCTATGGCAATTTCAATCACTCAAATTTTTCATTGTATAACCATAGCATCGATGATTACTCCGCAAAGCAATCGTATGATTTAACAAATGATTACAAATACTTGAATGGTTTTTATAAGAACGCTTTAAATAATAACTGGATTGTTCGAGGGGGCTTGTCTTATACTTCCATCAGAAATGATATTAACGTTGACGGCCAACCAATTGATGAATTGCAACAAGGACTTCATGCTAAAACTGTTTTCGAAGGTTCGTTGGCGGATAACGTTGAGCTGAGGAGCGGAGTGGAGCTAATCCATCGTTCCTACAATCAAACGTTTTCAAACTTTGAAGAAACGATTACATCACTTTTCTCCGAGGCGGATGTTTACGCCAGTAATCAATTTGTCACTCGGTTAGGAGGGAGAAGTGAATACAATTCGTTGACTGGAAAATTTTCAATCGATCCGCGGATTTCGCTTGCTTACAAAACGGGAACAAGCAGTCAGTTCTCTCTTGCTGTCGGTAACTTCCGACAATCACCAAAAAATGAATTGCTGAGAGTTTCTCAAACATTATCATCCGAAAAAGCACAACATTATATTCTCAACTACCAGCACATCGACAACAACAGGACCTTTCGAATTGAAACGTATTATAAGTGCTACAATGATCTGGTTAAAGTTTCATCGAATGGTCAACTTAATAATTCCGGAAACGGCTATGCAAGAGGTGTGGAATTATTTTGGAGAGATAAACAGAGTTTGAAATATCTCGACTACTGGATTTCGTATTCTTTCCTTGATACCAGGCGTAACTATCTGAATTTCCCCAACAGTGCCATTCCGTCATTCGCAAGCAAACATAACTTTTCACTGGTAGGAAAATATTTCATCACTAAAATTAAAAGTCAATTGGGTGCAACGTTGTCTTTTGCGAGTGGAAGACCATATCAAAATCCAAACGAAGATGTTTTCAATGGTGGAAAAACGAAGCCTTACCAGGATCTGAGTTTCAACTGGAGTTATTTGCCGAAACCTTATCTCATTATATACCTGTCGTGCACTAATCTTCTGGGTTATGACAATATTTTCGGATATGAATTCAGCACCGTAAAAAATGCTGATGGAATGTATAGCAGCCGCGCCATTCGTCAGGCTGCCCCTCGCTTCTTGTTCCTTGGAATTTTTATTACGCTTTCAAAAGATAGATCTGTTAATCAATTACCATCACTTTAAAATTTACGACTATGAAGAGTTTTATTCCGGTTTTAATTGCCCTGCTCGTTTTCGCACTAGTGAAATTTGGTCTCGCTAACGATGGCAAATTTGAAGAAGCCATGAAAAAGAATATTGATGCAATCTACAAAGCACAGACAATTGAAGAATTGCAACAGTCAACAAACGCTTTCGAAAGAATTGCAAACACGGAAACGCAGAAATGGGAGCCTAATTATTATGCTGCATTTGGTTATGTAATGATGTCTAACAAGGAAAAAGACGGAACAAAAAAAGATCAATACCTTGATCAGGCTCTGGCATCCATCAACAAAGCGAAAACTCTTGTGCCAAATGAATCCGAAGTAATTGCTCTCGAAGGTTTTGTTCACATGATGCGTGTTACCGTCAACCCGGGCTCACGCGGACCACAATATGTTCCATTGGCGACACAGGCATTTTCAAAAGCGCTTTCGTTGAATCCAGAGAATCCAAGAGCCCTGGCGCTGTTGGCACAAATGCAATACGGCTCTGCTCAATTCTTTGGAACGTCAACGATCGAGGCTTGCGCAACGCTTTCAAAAGCTCTTGAAAAATTTGATACCTTCAAGTCCAATAACGCTATTACGCCAATGTGGGGAAAAGGCATGGCAGAGGGATTGAAAACACAATGCAAATAGTACTACAATCGATGAAACGAAATTTCAAATTGAAGTGATCAGCAAAG
>CBQWHS010000581.1:0-3620 GCA_967728665.1 uncultured Chryseosolibacter sp.
AAAACCGACCATGCATAAACTTCTACGATGCTGATCTGCGCTACCTGATTGGCTTTGATTGCAGGATCTAGCGCAGCATCTGCTTCAATGATTTTCTTAGCTTCCTTCAAATCGGACAAAACATCACGGTACAAAGCTTGCCAGAAACTTTGCGGAATCGTACGCGCAGTCAGGTTGTAGCGTGGCTCTTCAGTGTAAGTAGTAGTTGCCCATTGCTGAGTATACAAACGGAAATTGTTTGTGTTTACGCTTGGAGTAGTAACTACATCAACAAGGTTTCGTATTGCATTGCTCACCAGCATCACACCCGGAACTTTTCCTTCCGGAGCTTGCTTCTGGCTCACATTATAATCATCAAGTGTATCAACGCAGCCTGTAACCAGTACGGCAGACGCTATCATTAACATTAATATCTTTTTCATGATCTATAGTCTAGAATTTTAATTTCACATTGAAGCCATAGTTCTTCATTGCAGGATAAGCACCGCTCTGATAACCCATGTTGGTGTTACCTGAACTCAAGCTTTCTTCAGGATCCGAATACTTCATGTTCTTTTTGATGATCCAAAGATTTCTGCCGATCAAAGAGATATCAATTCCTTTAAATGCTCTGAGTTTGGAAACGACTGATTCTGGAATGGAGAACGTCAAGGCAACTTCTCTCAATTTAACATAGCCTCCATCATACACATACATTTTGTGCGGACCACCAATTCCTCCATTTGCAGCATAGCCAAAGGGCGTTGCGCCGTTTCCATCAAGGTTTTCACCATAAACATTGTTCTTGGATCCGTCAGCCTGAACACCTGGCAGAAGGATTCCACCACCTTCTGCTACTGGAAGACGTGTTCTCACACCATTGGCATTTACGCCGGCACTGTTTGGATACAAACCAGTAGCCTCACCGTACCACTGATCAAGAGAGAAGATGTCGCCGCCATGACGAATGTCAATCAAGAAATTAAAAGAAATACCCTTGTATGTTAAGGTGTTGTTGATACCACCCAACCAATCCGGGTTTGGATTACCAATAATTGATGTTGCACTTGCTGAACGGAGATAATAACCATTCGTTCCAACCGTTGGCTGACCATTAGTGTAAATGTAGTCGTAGCCTTTGATCACACCATAAGGTTGACCTTTTGCAGCATTAAGTGTAATGCCACCCTGCGGTGATAACGTTGGAATGTTTGTAACTTCTCCAGCGCCTTCACCATACAGGTAAATAACTTTATTCACATTTTTTGTAAAATTCAAGTTAACGGTCCATGAGAAGGCACCGCGATCTACTGGCGTTACAAACGCTGAAACCTCGATACCTTTGTTTTGCATTTCTCCTGAGTTAACATAGCGTGCTGTATAACCTGTTGCGGCTGTTACTGTAACAGGCAGAATTTGGTCGAATGTGCTTGTCTCATAAACGGTGAAATCAAAACCAATACGTCCATCCAGGAATCCGGCTTCGATACCGGCCTCTATGCTCTTTGTTCTTTCAGGCTTAAGCGTGTTGTTGTTCTTCGTGTTAGGAAGAGAGAACAGTGGAACCGTACCAAACGCTGTTGGCTTGTCATAAACGTTATATAGGGACAATGCAGGAGCATCGTTACCAACTTGCGCGTAGTTACCACGAATTTTCCCGCTTGATAGCCATGGTGCCTTTACAATACTAGCGTAGTTAAATGTTAGACCGACAGAAGGATAATAGTAAATGTTGTTTCCTTGCGGAAGTGTAGTCGACTGATCTCTGCGACCAGCGATGTCCAAAAACACAAGGTCTTTGTAACCCACTGTTGCGTTAGCAAAATATCCATCAACTCCAATGCGTTGGAATTCTTCTGTTGGAGGTGACAACGCACCAGCTGAGTTTGAAATAGAATACAAACGTGGAACAACAAGACCGCTTGAAGTCGACTGACGGATTGATGCAAGTTTGCTTCTGCGTGTGTTGCTACCAATCACACCGCGTACGCTGATGTTGTCACCAAACTTTTTGTTGAAATTCAACATGAAATCAAAATTGGTTTCATGGAAATCGCGGTTGAAACGAGAGTAAGATGCCGTACTGGCACTTCCTACTGCAATGCGATCTTCCTGAAAGTCGTTTGTTCCATCATACGCAACGCGACTCAATACATCCAACCAGTCTGTAAGTTTGTAATTGACGCTTGTATAACCTTGAATGTGGTTACGAGTATCGTTGTTATAATTTTCGTACCTGATCCAGTATGGATTGTCAGTGTAGATCGGACCCGTACCTGCGAGAGATGCCCAATTCCATGTTACGTTTTTTCGGTTTCTAAAATACGCGTCTTTCTGGTCCTTGATATCGACGTTCATTTGCCACCATTGTCTGAAAGCTTCGTTTTGGTTTAAACCGCTGTAGCCAGTTCCATAGCGACCAAGTGCTTCTTGATTAGTGAAGTTCACCGATGTTGCAACGGTTAATTTTTTTGTCAGATCAAGAGAAGATGATAAGCTGAACATGTTTTTGTCAAGCTTACTATTAGGCAGCGCGCCTTTGTCATCACTTCTTGTGTAGCCAAATTTATATGTGCTCTTATCACCACCCCCGCTTACTAAAATGCTCTGATTTGAAGTAACAGCAGTTTCAAAGAATGTAGTAGGATCGTTTTTTGCAGCTACCCAAGGTGTTGCTTTGTGATAATTGGGAGAGAATGGATCCAGTGCATCCCATTGGTAAACTGGTTGACCATCGAAATAATGACCGTATGATGCATCATCATCGAAACGTGTTGCATTTAAGGTTCCATCATCAAAAGTTGCAGTGTAGAAATAATCTTCATAACCAGCTCCGTATTCTTTCTGATATTTCGGATATGTGTCTTTGTTGATCTTACCGATTGTAACACCACTATTAATTACCACATCGAATGAATTTTTCTTTCCTTTCTTGGTAGTAATCATCACCACACCGTTAGCGGCGCGTGAACCGTAAAGGGCAGTTGCAGCCGCGCCTTTCAAAACGTTCACAGAAGCAATATTGTCGGGATTGATATCCGCTGCGGCATTACCAAAATCACGTCCTCCACGGCCATCAGCTCCTTGATTCGTTGTAGCATTGGTGACAGGAACACCGTCCACAACAAATAACGCCTGGTTATTACCAGTGATTGATTTATAACCACGGATCACAACGTTAGTTGCCCCTCCCATGGCATTAGTTTGTTTCACATCAAGACCAGCCACGCGGCCTGCAAGGGACGTCACAAAGTTGTTGCTGCGAACTTGGTTAATCTGATCGCCAGTGACCTGCTGCGCTGCATAAGCCAACTCGTTTTTGTTTCTTTCGATGCCCAGGGCCGTAACGACAACTTCGTTGAGCTGAGTTGCATCTTGTTCAAGTTGAACATCCAATGATGTTCTCGCACCGGTTTCAATCTCCTCAGACTTAAAGCCTATAAAGCTAAAAACCAAAGTTCCTCCACTTGATGGAACGCTGAGTGAGTAAGAACCATTGGTGTCCGTCACCGAGCCTTTTGATGTGCCTTTTAAGACAACATTTACTCCTGGAATGGGAGCGCCATCCTCAGCAAACGTCACTCTACCAGAGACCATCCGCTCTTGTGCCCACGTGTCGCTGCTGGCGAACATGAACACTG
>CBQWHS010000582.1:0-3610 GCA_967728665.1 uncultured Chryseosolibacter sp.
GGAATTGTCATCACGACAACTGCACCAAGCCCAATGGCATATCTGTATTTTTTTTGCAAGAAAAATATCGATTGAGCCATCTTATTCGTTGGCCAACGAAGAGCGAAAGGGAGTGCCATCATCAACATTATAAATAGGATTGCCTGGGGCATATAAAGATCCTTCATTGCCATTATATCTCTCCAATTAAAATGTATTAGAAATTTATAATCAATAAAAGCACCTCCTAAGTATAGAGAACTCAATTGAAGGACAGTAAACACGCTGAGAATGCAAGCACCAATCCAGTATGCATTTCGGCGTTGTATTGATGCAAGGATAAACGTTACTAATATAATGAGCGCTACGAGGTTGAGAAGCTTGGGTATCATCTTTGCGGGTGTTTCGATAAGTATTTTATTTCGGATTAAGAATGAGAATTTGCTGAGTTTACTTGCTAATTATAAACAGCGCATCCACCAGTCGTCTAAAATTATTGCTGAGCTACATGTATGCCGCCACAGCATATTGATGTTTGAAGCTGCCTTATAAGACATTATATTTCCTTTTTTCAAACCGTACTGGCGTATAATACTTGGAAGACTTAAACAAGTTGGCGACCTCAATTCCTCGCTTCACACCATTAACATATCCAGATACCATTTTGCCATAGTCGCGTGGTCCAAGGCGATATGAAACTGCGTGTTTAAGCGAAAGAATTACACAATAGAGGAATACGAAGGGCATATTCCACATCCGGTTATATTTAAGATAAAAAATGGAAAGGTTATAAAAGTAGAAATAAAACCAGTTTGCCCGCTTGCCCTTCATTTCCGCAATGTTTCCATTTTGTTGCGGATAATGAAATATGGTGATCTCTGCATTAAAGTATAATCGGAATCCGGATTTAACTATACGATAAGCGATATCCGGTTCTTCCACCATGCTTGTGCCAAGAAAGTGCTCTTCAAAAAAACCAACTTTATCAAGCACCTCTTTTCTGAACGACATGTTTCCACCATTCAGGGATGTAACATAGCCGGAGACAGTGGAATAAGGTTTATTAATAAGTCGACCATAAAAAGTTGTCCGGAGTGGTTTGTCAATTGGTTCAGCTCTCTGATTCTCTTCAACGAGTCGACACGATAGAGCACCAATACTTTTATCATCAAAAGTTCTTACATGAGTAGAAATGAAATTGGGTGGGACTATGATATCATCATCGCAGAAAATGATGATGTCGCCGGATGAGAAAAGAATTCCGTAATTTTTCGCTAACGACCTGCCGCGTTCCTCAAGCTTATAATATTTCAAAACGCCGCGATGTGTGTTTATAACAGTTTTTTTGTCGGGTGACAAAACATCGCTTTGGTCTACCACGATGATTTCGAAGTCCGGATAGTCCTGCTTAAATAGGCAGTTAAGCAGGTCAATAACGCATTTTTCCCTATTGTATGTGGGTATTACAATTGAAACCTTAAGCATTCAAAATTGAAGAAACTGCAAATTTAGTAATAAAGACTTTAAAATATAGCCCGGCTTCGCGATTATCGGCCAAACCGGTTCATGGTTTGTGACAATTAAATCTTCGAAGTATATCCTTAGCCGTAAAGACCAAAACCTGTCGAACAAAGTAATAGACGTTGGCCATGCTATTATAATATCGATTCTTTACCCTATATTCTTCCTTGATCGCTCTTCCCCACCGCTCGTCGCTCACACCTCCTCGCCTCATATTAGTGAGCACAGTCCCGCCTTTTTTAAAGATAGCACCCTGGTGAAGAAATCGTAGGAATAACTCGTAATCCATTGCTATTTTAAGGCTTGGATCAAATTTACCGAAGCGGTCATACGCAGTTCGTCTTACAAAGGAGGCAGGATGTGACACAGTCATTCCCAATCTTAATTTTGAGTGATCGCCGTGTGTTGTAGCAACAGGTCTGTCATCATACCAGAATGTTGTTTCACCGTACATCACATCTGCATCACCTATGTTACGGACTACAAATTCAACAGCATTCGGCTCCAACCAATCATCGGCATTCACAAGTCCAATAATCTCGCCACGACAACGCGCTAAGCCTTTATTGAAAGCGTCGGCAATTCCTTCATCTTTTTCGCTGATCCAAATATCAATTAGGTCAGCGTTGTTCTTGATAATTTCCACGGAGCTATCTGTCGAGCCACCATCGATGATCAGATACTCGATATTCTTATAGGTTTGACGGGCAACACTGTCAATGGTCTGTTGTAAGTACTTTTCCCCATTGAAAACAACAGTTATAATGGATACCAGCAGATTTTTTTCACTTAGCAAGATTGAGAACTTTAAGTATTTGCAGGAAGGTTATCTCCCTTGTAATAAAATAAATAAACTTTTAACGCAACGGCGAGCAGTATATAGAAGCTTAGGTCGAAAATCAAATCGGTAGCCATAGCTGTAAAAAAATAGCTAATCAAATAGATTGTTAAAAAAAAAGCAATTGGTCTTTTTTCACCTTCGAGATTGTTAAATTTTTTGTAGTGGACCCAAATGAGTCGCGAAAAAAAATAGATAAAAATTAAAAGTGCTGGTATACCAAAAAGATACGCAATTGAAACAAACGTGTTGTGAAGGCTACCGACGACTAGGAAATCTTGGTACAAAATATCTTTGGGAATACGTTGGAAGGTTGAGAGACTGCCTTGAAAGTCGTATTCACCTTTAGGCACGCCAAAGCTATTACCTATCCATGGATGCTTTTTAATCTTTTCAAAAGCCAATGTCCAAAGTTCAAGGCGAAATGCTGAACTAGAGGCGGCAGCCGATTCTGAAAGTCCCGCAAGTTTTCCTGTATAATATTCTGGAGGGAAAATGATAACCAGTCGTTGGTATTTTTCCGGAATAAATAAAATCACAGGAGAAAGGAGAAGGTAGATTGAAATTATAAAGCCGCCAACAAGAAGTATCAACGACTTTCCCAAGACTTTGTGTTTGACAACAAAATAAATAAACGTCATAAAAATAGCTGTGGCAAAAGGCCCTCTTCCGCCGGAAACTAGTAGTCCAGTAAACGACAAACACAATAGTGCATAATATCGAATGTCTCGCCTGACAAAAACAAGTGTATAAATAAAGATCATTAGAGCGGAGACACCTGTGATAACCATTTTTTTTGACGCGCCATCTTCCACTATCAGCGACCAAGTAAAAGTATTGAATAGTGGAAAAGGCCCCAGATTAAAAAGCACAACAATGATGGAAGCGACGAGCACCAGGAAGTAGAATTTAAAAAAATATGACAGCCACAGCCCAATACGAGTGTAATCGAAAAGAATTAACGCAGTCACAAATGTTACGAGAGAATTAAAAAGATTAAATCGGTTTAAAAAGCCGGAATTTTCGCCGGGTGTTGCGTTAATGTATGGAATTTTGATGCCGTTGAGAATTCCAACAACGCATGAAAGACAAAAAAATAGAATTAGAAATATGATAGGATGTATATATGATTTTCGAATGTGTAAGAACCTCGGTGCAAATCGCAACACTGAAGCAGCAAAGAAAAACAAAGGTATTACCAGTTGAAATTCTCGATCAGCCGTTATGGGGATGATTATTCGCATTGACGTGGTTACAAATAAAAAGAGAAAC
>CBQWHS010000583.1:0-3586 GCA_967728665.1 uncultured Chryseosolibacter sp.
AATCAACTGACCTACGTTGACAAAAACCTTTTCATTCAAAACATGAAAAAATATCCTGACGGAAGACTATCAATACAAAATGCCAGCGTGAGACTGAATTTCAAGCAGGGCGAGAACGACCTATTGATCGGCGTTGCAAATGATTTTTATGGATGGGGCATCATTGCAAGATTAGAGAATATAGAAAGCATTGTTGAAGTGCGAGCCTTCAATGCGCCACAAAAAATTGCTATTGACAACATTGAACAATACCCGGGAGTGTATTCCTCTAAAGACGCTCCTATAAAGTTTACAATCACACAAAACAAGGATCAACTCATTGCACAGGCCGGCAACCAGGAAGCAGTGCCATTAACTTATATCGGAAACAATGTTTTCAAGGTAGAACGATTTGGGCTCGACCTTGCGTTTAAGCCGGAGGAGAAAAAACTGATTCTAAAACAAAACGGAACCAACACAGAGTTCGTGAAAGAATAATCAAAGTCTCTGGTTGGCTTCCCTTTTTGTTTTGTCATTTGCAATCGAGATGACTCATAAAGTCTAAGCCTTCACAATATCTTCAGCTCGAACTGGCAATCTGCGAACTCTTTTTCCGGTGGCCGAAAAAAGTGCGTTGGCAAAAGCTGGTGCAACAGGAGGCACGCCTGGCTCGCCTACGCCACCCATCTTCTCTGTGCTCGGAACAATGTGAACTTCGACCACCGGCATCTCGTTCATGCGCATCATTTTGTAGTCGTTAAAATTACCTTGCTTCACTTGCCCATTCACCAATGTCACTTCACCATAGAGTGCAGCGGTAAGTCCAAATACAATTCCCCCTTCAATTTGAGCACGAATGCCATCTGGGTTCACAGCCACTCCGCAGTCAATCGCACAAACGACACGATGTATTCGGATTTTTTGTCCGTCACTAACAGACAACTCAACTATTTGCGCAACGTAACTTCCAAATGATTCGTGAACTGCAATACCGCGGAACATTCCTTTTGGCAATGGCTTGTCCCAACCACCTTTTTCTGCAACAAGATTTAATGCAGCGAGATGTCGAGGATGATCTTTTAACAACGCGCGTCTGTATTCAACGGGATCTTTGCCCGCTTCAGTAGCCAACTCGTCGATAAGCACCTCCATCACAAATGCAGTATGTGTATTTCCCACTGAACGCAACGGCAACACAGGGACACCCAACGTTGTAGTATGCAGTTCGATCGAGTGATCGGAAACTGAATTCAAATACGGAGAATCTTTCACACCTTCTACGGAAGAATGATCAACACCATCATGAATTAAAAAACCTTGAAAAGGTGTATTGGCAAAAATTGATTGTCCCACAATCCGATGTTGCCAGGCCATTGGGAATCCATCCTTGCCGACACCAATTTGCGCATGATGCACATAAGCAGGACGGTAATAACCACCGCGGATATCATCTTCTCTTGACCAAACCATTTTCACAGCTTTGTTGCTCGCTTTGGCAATGTGCACGGCCTCCATGATCCAGTCTGAACTGAAAGATCCACGTCTTCCAAAACTTCCACCCATGAAAGGTGTCGTGATAAAAACCTGTTCGGGTTTCATTCCGAGGAATGCAGCCACAGATGCCTGGTCCATTGTTGGCAGCTGCGTGCCTGTCCAGATCTCACATTTGTCAGCACTGATTTTCACGGTACAATTCAGCGGCTCCATCGATGCATGTGTGAGGTAGGGAAGTGAAATCTCTACGTCAATTATTTTTGCAGCTTTTGGTAACGCGGCGGCAGCATCACCTTTCTGTTGAGCAACAGCTCCTTTCGTGTTTCCTAACTTGCTATAGTCTGCCTGCTGCTGTTTGCTATCAATCGTCGCGTTTGCGCCGAGGTCCCATTCAACCTTAAGTGCATCGCGTCCGAGTTTTGCATTCCAGTAATTGTCAGCGAGTACTGCAACTCCCATTGGTATTTGAACAACATCACGGACGCCTTTAATTGCTTTTGCTTTCGACGCATCAAATGATTTCACTGTTCCGCCAAAAACGGGCGGATGTGCAACCACGGCAGTGAGTAAATCCGGAAACTGAATATCCATTCCGAATTTTGCCTGACCATTAATTTTTTCCGGGGCATCTAAACGCTTTTGGGATTTACCGATGTATTTCCAGTCTTTAGGTTCGCGAAGTTTTACCGTAGGAACAGCAAGCAGTGAAGCATCGCTTGCTACTTCACCGTAACTCACACGCTTATCACCTGCAATGACAAAACCATTTTCAGTTTTGCATGCACTTGGCGACACATTTAATTTTTTAGCAGCAGCTTCAACAAGCATCGCACGTGCCGTTGCACCTGCCATTCGGTATCGATCAAATTCTGACCACGTTGAAGTTGACCCGCCGGTTATCTGCACACCGTACGCTGTATGTGCATAGGCCTGGCTCGGAGGACTGTGTTCAACTTTTATTTTACTCCAATCGCAATCAAGTTCTTCCGCTATCAACATCGGCAAGGTTGTCCAGACTCCTTGCCCCATTTCTACTTTGGATAAAATAACCCGGATGCTATCATCAGTACCAATTTTTAAAAATGCATTTGGTGCAAATACAGTTGCAGGTGCAGCTCCTAAATTTTTTATTCCTGCAGGAAGTGAAAAGGAAATGAGAAGTCCTCCACCTAAAAGGGAAGTTGTCTTAATAAAATCCCTGCGATTGATCGATGTTTCTTTTTTCATTTTCATCCTTCTTTAAGTGTAGCCGCTAAATGAATTGCTTTGCGAATGCGTTGATAAGTTCCACAACGACAAATGTTACCCGTCATCGCAGTATCAATCTCCGCATCCGTTGGATTTGGTTTCTCCCGAAGTAATGCTGCCGCAGACATGAGCTGACCGGATTGACAATACCCGCATTGAGGTGCATCTTCCTCGATCCACGCTTTCTGAAGTCGACGACCGATATTATCATTCAATCCCTCAATGGTTGTGATCTGTTTTCCTTCAGCTGCAGAAACCGGTATGCTACAAGAGCGAATGGCTTTGCCATTGAGGTGAACGGTGCAAGCGCCACATTGTGAGATGCCACATCCGAATTTTGTTCCGGTTAATCCGATGATATCGCGGATTACCCAAAGAATTGGAGTGGACGGACTTGCGTCAACTTCATATTTCCTGGAATTAACAGTAATGGTAATCATTTTACATTTTCATTAAGTGTATCGATAGCGATTATTAATTACGAAAGGATTTCAAAAAAAGAGACGAATGATGAAGACACATCAATGTGTAACGAATATAATAATTCAAGACGGAAAATCATTGCTCGTGAAGAGAACTTAAAGGGATCGAATCGTCAGTCACTTTAAAATATCCCTGTTTACAGTGAAGATGAAGAGAATGTTAACGATTTGTAAATGATGTAGCGTTGAGTTGTGGAATAAATTACCTGGGCGTTGGCGTTGTGTTGCGGCACTTTCCAATACCGTCAAGAATTTTTTTTATCACTCATAACAATTTTTGCAGTCTCTTTTGCAATCCCGATGGTTGCCACTGACCCGCTGTTGAATTTAAGAAAGTCCGCTTCAATGCCATCGCTGAAAATGACTCCGCTTGTCGGCATAAG
>CBQWHS010000584.1:0-3553 GCA_967728665.1 uncultured Chryseosolibacter sp.
TTGTTTCAAATGATGATGGCATCACCTCAAAAGGAATTCTTACCCTTGTAAACGTGATGAAAGAAATTGGCGAGGTCATTGTTGTTGCGCCAGATCGCCCGCAGTCGGGAATGGGACATGCCATTACTGTTGGAAACACACTTCGTCTGGAAGAGAATTACATCTTTGAAGGAATAAAAGCGTGGGAATGTTCCGGCACGCCTGCGGATTGTGTAAAAATGGCTCGTCATTTTGTGCTAAAAGATTTACGTCAGCCTGATGTTGTTGTGAGCGGTGTCAATCATGGAAGCAACACATCGATTAGTGTGTTGTATTCCGGTACGATGTCAGCAGCGATTGAAGGAGCAATTGAAGGCACACCGGCGATTGGATTCTCGCTCGCAGATTTTTCTCACAAGGCCGATTTTTCTCATACCGAAGAATACATTAAAAAGATTACACTACAAGTGTTGGAACGAGGTCTTCAAAAGGGGGTGGCGTTGAATGTAAACTTTCCTCCGCGAAGAAATGAAGCACTTAAAGGTGTTCGAATCTGCCGGCAAGCGAATGCTAAATGGGTGGAAGACTTTGATCAGCGTTTTGATCCCAACGGCAGACGATATTTTTGGATGAGAGGCAACTTTGTAAATTTTGATAAAGGAGAAGATAATGATGAATGGGCGATTGCTAACAATTATGTCTCCGTAGTTCCGTGTCAGTTTGATCTAACAGCACACAGCGCCATACCCATTCTGAATGAAGATTGGGAAATTTTAAGGTGATAAATTA
This sequence comes from uncultured Chryseosolibacter sp., assembly GCA_967728665.1. Taxonomy (GTDB): domain Bacteria; phylum Bacteroidota; class Bacteroidia; order Cytophagales; family Cyclobacteriaceae; genus Chryseosolibacter. The sequence continues at coordinate 769 of CBQWHS010000584.1, forward strand.
CCATTAAACTTTTTATCTTCGCTGGCACGCACGAAACGCTGTTAGCTTCATGAAACTCTACAAGACAAAATCACATTTCATCGTCGGGGATAATGACCAATTCTATATTCTTCCGGATAAGGATTGGGACAAGCTTATCAATGACGACAATCTTTTTAGCCGATTGAAAAGCTCTATCAAAAGTATCACTTCGACAGACGTTTCAGACATTTTAAAGAAAGAGATATTGCCACCGATTCAAAGTCAGGAGGTCTGGGCCGCAGGTGTTACTTACATCAGAAGTAAAGTTGGACGACAGGAAGAATCGAAGGAGTCAGGTGGCGGAGATTTTTATGCCCGTGTATATGAGGCTGAACGACCGGAAATTTTTTTCAAGGCCTCGGCGCATCGTGTGGTCGGACATGGTGCAAAAGTTCGTATCAGAAAAGATTCCAAGTGGGATGTTCCAGAACCGGAGTTAACGCTGGTAGTCACCTCATCCGGTAAAATCGTTGGCTACACTGTTGGCAATGACATGAGTTCGCGAAGTATTGAAGGTGAAAATCCGTTGTATCTTCCACAAGCAAAAACGTATGATGGTAGCGCGTCCCTTGGGCCTTGCATTTTTGTAACCAACGATCCGCTTCCAAGTGATACGATAATTAAAATCGAGATCAATCGAAAAAATCAACAGGTCTTTTCGGGAGATGTTTCGATAAATCAAATTAAACGAAAGTTTCAGGAGCTTGTGGAGTTTCAATATCGCGAATGCAGTTTCCCCTACGGAAGTTTCCTGATGACAGGCACAGGGATTGTGCCTGGAAATGAATTTACATTGCAGTCGGGCGATGAAGTGAAAATTAATATTGGTCCGATTGGAACACTTATCAACACGGTTGAATGAAGATGGAACTCACAGGACAAAATAGCATCGCTGGACAATGGTCTGGCCATGGTCACACGTTTAAGGCTGATAATCCATCACTGGGTATTTCAGTCGAACCAGAATTCTTTGAAGCATCACCAACGGAAATCACTGATGCAATCATAAAAGCCGAGTCTGCTTTTGAGATGTATCGGAATAAAAGCGGCATTGAAAAAGCGATTTTTCTGGAAACAATCTCGGAAGAAATTATTGCTTTGGGCGATGTGTTGATTCAGCGTTGCATGATGGAGACCGGACTACCTGAAGCAAGATTGACAGGAGAGCGGGGAAGAACGGTTAATCAATTAAAATTATTTGCACAGCTTCTTCGCGAGGGATCGTGGGTGAATGCAAGAATAGATACTGCCGAGCCTGATCGGAAACCACTTCCCAAACCCGATGTAAGAAGCATGTTTCGTCCTCTTGGACCGGTCGGCATCTTTGGAGCAAGTAATTTTCCATTGGCCTTTTCAGTAGCTGGTGGAGATACAACGTCAGCCCTGGCTGCCGGATGTCCTGTTGTGTTTAAGGCGCATCCTGCTCATCCGGGAACCTGCGAGATGATTGCTCATGCAATTAACAATGCCATTGTTCGATGCAAATTACCGCATGGAGTTTTTTCCATGGTGCATGGTCGTTCAGTTGATGTTGGATTGGCCATTGTTAAACATCCGTTAATAAAAGCCATTGGATTTACTGGATCATATCGCGGAGGAAAGGCAATATTCGATGAGGCGCACAAACGCGAAGTTCCTATACCTGTATATGCGGAGATGGGAAGTACAAATCCAGTGTTCATTCTACCCGGTGCGCTCAAAGAGAAGAATGAAATTATCGCTCGCGATCTTGCCACATCAGTCACTCAAGGTGTTGGACAGTTCTGTACAAACCCGGGCCTTGTGCTTGTTGAGAAGTCAAAAGAGAGTGTCGAGTTTAAGAACATGTTGTCGAAAAATATCAGTGAGACATCATCGGGCGTGATGTTGACGAAAGCAATTCAGGAGAATTATGACCGCGGGTTGACGAAGTTGAAGTCCACGGCAGGAGTGAGTGTGGCGAGTCGGGGAAAAGAGGAGGGGAGTGGATATCGCGGCGTGTCGTCATTGCTCGAAACAACATCTACGAATTTTATTAAAGATCATGGATTGGAGGAAGAAGTATTTGGTCCGTCAACCCTTTTGATCACCGCAGAAAACCGTGAGCATTTAATTCAATCAGCCCGAAAATTACAAGGTCATCTTACGGCTACAGTTCATGGTACTGATCAAGATTTGAAAGATTACGAGGAATTGATTTCTATTCTTGAACAGAAAGTCGGGAGGATAATTTTTAATGGTTATCCAACAGGTGTGGAAGTATGTCATAGTATGGTGCATGGTGGACCGTTCCCTGCTACCACAGATAGTCGAACAACGTCAGTTGGCACGGATGCGATTGTAAGATTTGCGCGTCCGGTTTGTTACCAGGGATTTCCAAATTCCGTTTTGCCAGATGAATTAAAGGACGAGAACCCATTAAAGATTATGCGGTTGGTGAATGGAGAGAGAAAGAGGTAATGTTTGAAAGCGTTTTGCGAAACGTAATTGGATTTTTTCTTCTCTTCAAAGAATTACAATAATCCGAAGGTGGAAAATTAGAAACATTTCATCCCTACGGGATGACGGCCCAGATCTTGAATTGTATGCTACCGATATTTGGTTCCTCTGGGACCATCTTCACAGCTATGGTGCGTCTATTTCATTTGACATTTATTACGTTCACTCGTAACGGACGTCATCCCGCAAAATATTTCATTCCTAATAATTCGAATCTCTGTTTGATATTCGTGCAATTCGTCCCAGAGGGACGCCATACCGGTAGCCTTGTTATCGCATGATACAA
>CBQWHS010000585.1:0-3542 GCA_967728665.1 uncultured Chryseosolibacter sp.
CGAAAGAGTTATTGAACTTGATTTGAATACAGAAGAGAAAGCGCTTCTTGAATCGAGTCGCAAGGCTGTGCGGGAAGTAATGGACGTGTTGGATAAGAAATAATAAGCGTGTTTTTCCTTGATACGTTTTTTGAGATTAAGGTTGATCACAATTTGAGACGATAACATGATCGAAGAGAGATATTAGGCTGGGAGAGATCCCGGCCTTTTGTTTTATAGCCAAGCGCTTTTCTTTATCTTCCCTGTATGCTTGCTTCGCCTGTCGACAAACGTCTTCTTTCCCTGGATTTCATGCGTGGTCTCATTATGGTCTTTCTTATGCTCGAAGGCGCGGGCTTATATGAAAGTCTTTTTGAATTAAGTGAAGGGACCGCATTCAATTCTTTCTTCATTCAGTTTTTTCATCATCCCTGGAATGGCTTGAGATTCTGGGATCTGATTCAACCAGGATTCATGTTCATGGCGGGGACGGCAATGGCTTATTCGTTGCAGAAGCAATGGACAAACGGAGTAACCTGGAATCACTCGTTTCTAAAAGCGCTAAAACGAAGTGGATGGTTATTATTCTGGGGCGTGTTGGATTACGCCGTTCGCAAAACTGGTTTGTCGTTCGAACTTTGGGACGTGCTGACGCAGCTTTCGTTTACTACGCTCGTTGCATTTTTAATTTTTCGTTGGAGCGTCCCGGCTCAACTTGGTTTCAGTATTCTTCTGTTGTTGTTAACGGAAATACTTTATCGATTCACGAACGTTCCGGGATTTGATCAGCCATTTGTTGATCAGCATAATTTTGGAAACTATGTTGATCTGTTGCTTATGAATAAAATCAATCGTGGTGGTTGGGTTGCGATCAATTGTATCCCGACTGCCGCCCATACAATTTGGGGAGCAGTTGCAGGAAAACTTTTGCTGTCAGATAAGACTTCAGATCAAAAAATTAAATCACTTGCGCTGTTTGGAATTTTGTGTTTGGTGATTGGATATTCAATGGACTGGACGATTACACCAATCATAAAACGGATTGCGACATCATCATTCACATTTGCGTCTGGCGGATGGTGTTTGCTTTTCCTCGCGTTGGTTTATTGGTGGATTGATGTGAAGGGTCATCAGCGATTTGTGACGTTTTTTAAAGTGGTAGGAATGAATTCGGTTTTCATTTACCTGTTTTTTGAAATTGTTGGAAGTCGATGGTTCAACGGATATGTTTCTTCCATTAGCAATGGATTAATGGAGCTGGCGAATTTTTCGATTTATGCGATAATGATTATAACACCGTTGGTAATTTTTTGCCTGGAGTGGGGAATGTGCTATTTCCTTTATCAACGAAAGATCTTTTTTAAATTATGAGATCATTTTTGGCTAAGGGCTTCGTATCTTCAATCACCAGATCAAATAAATCAATAATTGAAAAGCGGGAGTAGCTCAGTTGGTAGAGCGACAGCTTCCCAAGCTGTAGGTCGCGGGTTCGAACCCCGTTTCCCGCTCATCTCTGGTTCACTCAAATCCATCATCACATATCGCCAATCGATGATACTTTTCCTGGCCACTGGTTCTAATGGACTGACTTAGCATTAAATGGTTTCGTTCGTCTCGCTAAACCTGAAACATTCTCCTGTAAATTTGGCGCGCGGCACAGAGTTTATTTTGCATCTTTCAAAAAAAATATCATTTTTATTAGATTGAAATACTCTGGGCATACAAGTCCGGGCATTATTACCTAAATTCTAAACACCAAGAGCCGCCATGCAACAACTTAAGACGACAGATTACATTGTATTTCTCATTTACTTTTTAATTGTAGCCACGTATGGCTACTGGGTTTACAACCGAAAGAAAAAAGCACAAGCTGATTCAAAAGATTTTTTCCTTGCAGAGGGCTCATTAACCTGGTGGGCGATTGGAGCATCGTTGATTGCTTCAAATATTTCTGCCGAGCAGTTTATCGGCATGTCAGGTTCCGGCTTCAAAATGGGTTTGGCCATTGCCACATATGAATGGATGGCTGCAGCTACGCTGCTTGTGGTCGCTATTTTCTTCATGCCCATCTATCTTAAAAACAAAATTTACACCATGCCGCAATTTCTCACACAGCGATACAACTCGACTGTGAGCACAATCATGGCGGTATTTTGGCTTTTGCTTTATGTGATCGTTAATTTAACTTCTATACTTTTCCTTGGAGCGCTTGCGATAAGCACAATATCCGGAATTAGTTTGTGGGTATGTATGATTAGCCTTGCAGTCTTTGCGATTGTGATCACGCTTGGCGGAATGAAGGTGATCGGTTACACCGATGTGATCCAGGTTTTCTTTCTGATCCTGGGAGGGCTCGCAACAACTTACCTGGCGTTGAATATGGTTTCCGAACATTACAATACTGCGGGTGTATTCAAAGGACTATCGTTGATGTTGAATAATGCTGACGACCATTTTCACATGGTATTCAATCGGGAGAACGCGAACTATCTTGATCTGCCCGGTTTAAGTATTCTCCTCGGAGGAATGTGGATTGTAAACCTGAATTATTGGGGGTGTAATCAGTATATCACGCAACGTGCTCTTGGCGCTGATCTGCCAACCGCCCGTAATGGAATTTTGTTTGCAGCATTTTTGAAATTGTTGATGCCGGTCATTGTTGTATTTCCAGGAATCGCGGCTTACGTTCTTCACAAAGAAGGTCTGTTTCAGTCGGAGATGATGATGGGCAGTGAGATCAATCCGGATCGTGCATACCCGGTGTTGTTAAATTTGTTGCCTGTCGGATTAAAAGGTCTTGCATTCGCGGCGCTTACTGCGGCCATTGTTGCATCACTTGCTGGAAAAGCCAACAGTATCTCAACGATATTTACACTGGATATATACAAGAAATTTTTCAATACACAGGCTACGGAGAAACAACTGGTCTACACAGGCCGTGTCACAATTTTTGTGGCGATGATTATTGCCATCATTATTGCACCATTTATGGGCATCGATAAGAAGGGTGGATTTCAATACATCCAGGAATATACCGGATTTGTCTCGCCAGGAATTTTTGCGATTTTTATTTTGGGATTTTTCTGGAAACGAACTACGGCAACCGCTGCATTAGTAGGCGCAGTGATCACATTCCCGCTTTCATTGCTTTTGAAATTCTTGCCAAAATGGATCGACCTTTCATTCTTAACCGATATGGGTTTTTCAGTGCTAAATCCGGAATCTGCGATTTTCGAAATTCCATTCCTCGACAGAATGGGATTCGTCTTTGTAATTGTTGTGTTTCTTATGGTGACAATCTCACTTCTTGACAAAGAGGGCAAAAAAAATCCGAAAGGACTCGAAATCGAATCTTCCATGTTCAAACCGAAAGGAGGATTCGCAATCGGTGCGGCCCTTGTGCTGGGTATTCTGGCCGCATTGTACATTGCGTTCTGGTAACAGATTTTAGATTTTTAAGAGTCAAATTGCCCCACGTTTCAACGCGGGGCAATTTTTTTGATACAGTGCGAATTGCGATTCTGCATTCTAAATTCTACATTCTAAATTCTTTTTAAAGTCCC
>CBQWHS010000586.1:0-3534 GCA_967728665.1 uncultured Chryseosolibacter sp.
ATCGTTCTGTGCGAGCTCATTAAATTCTTTCATTAATGATTCTTGATCAAAGGAAAGCTTAACCAAACCGTGAAGGATTTGACGAAGAGATTCCAGGTTCTCCATATCCATCTCCATCATTTGAGAGTTCTGCATTCCCTCCATCTGCTCCTGCATCTTTTGCATTTTGTCCAGCGCCTTTTTTTGCGGCTGTTTAGATTTTGATGGACTGTTTTGTTGAAGCATTTGTTTGCTCTGCTCCTGTTGTTCTTCTACCTCCTGGCTCTCTTCCTCTCCTGGCATCTCATCATTCTTGTCCAGCTCTTCTCCAAGTTTTTCCAACTCATCAATCTTCTCGGTCGTCTTTTTGAAATCTTCTTTGATTTTCTCCTGATCCTTTGCTAACTCCTGACTGTCCTTCTTTTCAGAACTATTCTCTTTGCTATCTTCTTGTTTGCTTGATTCATCGCCTTCATTGGCTTTGTTCTGATCATCATTTTTCTTTGAATTTTCTTTAGCGTCTTTATTCTTGTTGTCTCCTTTTTGATTTTTCGATTGGTCCTTTTCGAGCGATTCAGTTTTATCCAATAATTCTTTTTGCTCCTCCACTAACTTTTTCAAATCCTGAACAGTCTGATCAAGCTTGAAGTCATACTGAAGCTGTTTGAAAAGCTCTAACGTTCGCTCGAGTTCCTTCTCCAGGTTGTTTGTGTTCTGATTCATTTTGTCAAGCAATTTTTGAATCTGCGTGACATCAGCATTTTCATTCAGCAACTTTTTAAGTTCTTCGAAAAGTCTTTTCGTTTCCTCATCAAGTAACTCGTCCATGAGTTTCTTGATTTGCTCCGCCTTCTGTTTGATGCGTTCATCTTGTTCTGTGAATGCATCTTTCTTATCCTCCAGAAGTTTGTTCTGTTCTTTAAGATCTTCGACTACCTGGTCAAGGCCTTGCTTTTGCTGGATAATATCTTCAAGCATCTTTTTGTCTTGCCAATCCAAGGTCTGCTTTCCTTTTAGCTTTTGATTGGCCTGTTCAATTTGATCCTGAAGCTTTGTTGCCTTGTCAACGCTCTTATCAATCTGCGACTGTGTTTGCGATTGAGATCTTGTGATATCTGCGACAAGATTTTCCTGTGTTGGCACGAGGAAGGTGTAATTTGCTGAGCGTGTTGATTTTCTTCCATTCACACCGTCATTATCCCAAACCTGTAGATAGTATTCCAATTGATCTCCAGGTTTTAAATCCAGGGAATCAATAGACCAGTTGTAAAAGAAACTTTGCTGAAGCTGATTTTTTGCAACCGGAATTCTTACCGAGCGATTGACAATTTCTTTTTGATCTTCATTTCTCACTTTAAAATTTAATGAGAGTTGCGTGAGGCCGTAGTCATCGGCGATTGCACCGCCAAGAATCACCCTCTGATATAATATAGAGTCCTTGAAATTGTTGACGACAATCTGTGGAAATTGATCTTTGACGACATCGACTCGATACGCTATTCGTTCTTTGTTTTTGCTTTTGTCATTTTCAAGATTTATTTCGTATTGATCGGGATCATTGAACTTTCTGGAAAAATTAAAGAGTTGATTGTCTGGTCCTGAAAAGTTTTGTGGCTCGGCAGACGAAAACTTAATTGTTGCCTTTTCTGCATTGGATGCTGTGATCTTCCAACGGACTAATGTTCCTTCAGGTACTTCGAGATTCCCAGCGTTTACAATTTTTTCATTTTTTCTTCCTATGTAACGCGGGTATTCCAGCTCAACATTAAATTGAGTTACCTCTGGCCGACTCACTACATCGATAGAATATACCTTGGAAAAAAAGCCGGCAGCTTCAATTTGAAAATCAACCGGTCTCTCAATTCGCTGCATAATATATTGGAATTTACCACCACCAATATTTTCAAGTTTAAATCGCTGATTTTTTACTACCAAGTAAGCATTCGGTGGAATCGCCTGGCCAGTTAGCTCAACTGAAACGGTAAAATCTTCATTGTAAAAAGCCGTGAGATTTTCGTTCAATAGAGTAAATGCAAATGGAGCTTCAGGAGAATATTCGCGATTGAAGTGAACAATGCGTTCCGTGCTTTTGAAGATAACATTCTGATTTACCAACAGAATGAGGGCGATCACCGCAATGGGAATCGCCAGGTATTTTATATACTTTTTGTTCTCTTTAAGATTTACAACTTCCTCGAATGATAAGGGTTCAAACTCCATTGTCTTTTGCTCGATACTTGCATAAGCCAATCCGGAGTTCGCGCTGGTATTTTCTAATTGAAGAAGATTTACTAACCTATCTTTTACACCAGGAAGCGAAGTGCCAATTAATCTTGCCGCTTCCTCATCATTGAGCCCCTTGCGGGCAAGCCACCATTTGAACGGTTGATTTAAGAATCGATAGCCACTATAGATTGCTACCGCAATAAACGTGAGAACAATCATGAAACGAAACCACGGACTTAACCATAACGTGTGTTCGAGGACCGAGGCCAATAAAAAATAGCCTACAAGAATAGCCGATGTGAGTATTACCCCTCGAATGAAAATATTCAGATAATATCTCCGCTGAAAAGACCTGATCTTTTCATGAATTTTTTGCACTCCATCACTCATCTGCCAAACCGTTTATTTTAAAACGAAGTACTTAACTACAAAGTTGAGTTGACAACTAATATAAGTTGGATTCGAGTTGAATCAAAGTATAGAACCAGCCAATGGTTTACTCACTTTCGGGAGCTTCGTCGAATACCCACTCATATTCTTTTTCAAAGTATTCCATCACATGTATTTTCAACAATTTCTCTTGCTCAAGAAGATCAAAGTGCGGGAGTTTTTTAATGAGCTTCCAGTGAGGCCAGCCTTCAGCGTCTAAACCTACGAGTTCGTAATATCCGGAGAGCGACAAAACTTTGCATATTCCAATATGCATCAAATCCTGTTTCTCCTCTTTTGAAAAGACCTTATTCCCTTTTCCGAGTTCCTGAACACCAATTAAAAAAAGAACTGCATTGAGGTCCTTGGGTTTTTTTCCAATTAGATCGTTCAGGTCTGTAAGGAGGCCATTCCATTTTCTCTCCAGGTGGAGATCGCGCTTAAACATGCTGAAGTTCCTCCCAAAATTCGAAAGCTCTTCGCAAATGCGGTATAACAATCGTGCCGCCAATAAGGGTTGCAATGCCCATAGCTTCGTTAACTTCTGCTGTTGTTAGACCGACTTCTTTGCATTTACCCAAATGATAGCGAACGCAATCGTCACACCGAAGAACAAGTGAGCAAGTCAAACCAATCAATTCCTTTGACTTTATATCCAGTTGGCCCTCTGTATATGCGTTAGTATCTAGGTTAAATATCCGTTTAATAATTAGGCTGTCGGATGCCATTATTTTTTCGTTCATTTTGCTCCGATACGAATTGAAATCCTCTACTAATCCCATGGCGGTGTTGAAATTTTATAAGTTTTAACAAATATATTATTGATTTGAACAATTCATCTTTCAAAGAAATTCTAGCGGACTTCGCTTCGCTGTTTTATCCAAACTATTGTCGCGCGTG
>CBQWHS010000587.1:0-3531 GCA_967728665.1 uncultured Chryseosolibacter sp.
GGATGTATTCTGCAACGGAACATAATTCTAAAGTTAAGTATACCCGAAGTGAAAGTGGAAGTGGAAACTTACCAGATCATTCGTGGTGAACAAGTCCAATTAAATGTGTCCGGTGGTGTTAGCTACCAGTGGACTCCAGATCTGGGATTAAGCAATCCAAGCATTACAAATCCGGTTGCATCGCCAACTCATTCAACTCAATATTTTGTGACTGTGAAAGATTCAATTGGATGCATCGGCAATGGCAGTGTAAGAATAATTGTTGAAGGAACTGCATTTATACCGAATCTCTTCACTCCAAATGAAGACGGCCAAAATGATGAGGTGAGAATTTACGGCCTGGCGGATGTTAAGAATTTTTCGTTCACGATTCACAATCGCGAAGGAAGTATTGTGTTTGAAACCCAGGATGTGCAGCGGGCAAGTTCAATTGGGTGGGACGGAACAGCAAAGGGAAATAAACAGCCAAACGGAGTTTATTATTGGAAAGTGAAAGGCCAGCAGCAAAGTGGAAAACCAATTCAGCTTAATGGTAAGACTTCAGGTTCAATCGTACTGATTCGCTAATGATTAAAAGCCATATTTTAGGCATCGCTTTTCTTCTGTGTGCAAGTGCTGCAATGGGACAGTACTTTCATTACAGTCAATATAATTTTGCCAGTCAGCGAGTGAACCCTGCAATGGTTGCGTCTTCAAATTATGCATCCATAGGAATGCTCTATCGCAATCAATCTACCGGGGGCAGTTTCAATCTCAGTTCCAATTTGCTTTCGGCATCGTACCCAATTTTGAATAAACGATCAGGTCAACGGTGGAGCGGAATCGGGATTACAATGATGGATGATAGAGTAGGAGGAATCTTTGCTACTCAGGAAGCCTCACTTTCTTACGCTGTAACTATTTCCATGTCTAAATCTCGAACGCTTTCCCTCGGCTTCAAAGGTTTATTTCAACAACGAGAGGTTGACCTGGACGGATTGTACACAGGTGCACAATACATTCCTGATCGTGGTTTTGATCAATCGATTTTCAGCGGGGAGAACATGCAGTTTTTGAAAACATATTTTTTCACAATCAGCACAGGGTTGTACTGGCAGCAAGTAGACAAAAACAATGTTCGAACTGCTTATTGGGGAGTTTCCATTTTCGATTTCAATAAACCAAACGAGTCATTTTCAGGTGGTATCAACTCTTACCATTCAACATTTATTTTTTCCGGAGGTATGAGAATGTATCAGCGAAAAAAAATTTCGGTGATGCCTGAAGTTTTGTTTACGCGGTCCGCAGCCAACAAGGTGATTAACGCTGGAGCCATAACCAGTTATTCGTTGGCCGAAACGAAGGGTAAGTCAATCGCACGCATTGATATCATTACAAAATATGTCGTTGGTCGTTCTGGAATTTTGGGCTTGCAACTTTATCGTGAGAATTTCTCCATCGGATGCAGTTACGATTTTCCAATTCTTAAAACCAATGTTGGAAACCTTGGGGCCTTCGAGGTGGGAATTGAACTACGCAAGTTGGTGGACTCCAAATTCAAAAGGAAGAATAGCGCACAGTCGAAACGTTCACCCGAGAAATCGGCGAGCGTCAAACCGAAGACAAGGCCTCCGTCGAATCCAGCTATTACAGCAAAGAAAGACAGCGTGAGTCGGAAGCCAGCGACAAAGAATCTTCAGGCGACCTTAAAGCAAAAACAGGATTCTGTCATCGCGACAGCACAGGCAGGAAATATTAAACATCAACCGCTTGTGCTGGAAAAAATTATACTGCACTTTAATTTCGACTTCAACAGCAGTGATATTGATGATGATTCTAAAAAATATCTTGATGATTTAACGGAAGCGCTAAAGGAAAATGAACATTTGAGAGTTAAGCTTACAGGACACACAGACAATGTCGGCTCGGCTAAATTCAATCAGAAACTTTCGCTCTTCCGTGCTGATGCAATTAAAGATCATCTTGTTCAAAACGGAATTAGCGCAGGTAGGATCGATACAGAAGGCCGTGGATTGCAGGAGCCACTCAATGAAAATAACACAGAAGAAGAACGGGCAAAAAATCGCAGAGTCGAACTCGTGATTCTCTACGAGGAGTAGCGATGAATAAATGTTGTCAACGACTTTTTTTAATCTTGAGCTTTGGGATTATTCATGCAGCTCCCCACCGCAATGCGGGCAGCGTTTTAATTTTTTCTTGTTTCCATGAAGATGGTCAGTCAAGCCTGACGAAAGAATACCTGCAGGCAGTGCGAAGAGTCCAATACCGAGAATGGCAATCATACCACCGAGAATTCTTCCTGTTGCCGTTTGTGGAATCATATCTCCATAGCCCACCGTGGTAAGTGTTTCAATTCCCCACCACATCGTTGCCGGAATGCTTGAGAATTTGTCGGGTTGTGCTTCATGCTCCAGGTAAAACATCAATGTAGAAACGATCACCAGGAGAAATATGATGAACATGACACTCAGTTGAATTTGTTCTTTGCGTTCTTTCAAAACAGCAGCGATCAAATTAAGGGCCTTGAGATATCGGGCAATTTTCAATACACGAATGAGTCGGAAAACCCGGATTACGCGAATGAAAAGAAAATCAAACGGAAGGAAGTTAACGTAGAATGGCAAGATCGACATCAAGTCCACAAGCGCCATAAAAGTAAAAGCATATCGCAGCCTGCCAAGCCTCTTGGCGTACTTCGGATTTTCAGGCGCTGTCCAGACTCTTAAAAAATATTCGATGGAAAAAATGATGACTGAAAAAAATTCAAGCTCATGAAAATAAGAAGAGTAGACCTCGTTGATCTCCTTTACAGATTCAAGAATAACGGCAGTGATATTAAAAAAAATCAAAGTTATGAGCAGGAGTTCAACTGCTTTCGCCGCAGAGTTTCCCTCCGTGGGCTCCAACAGATTGTAAGCCCATTTTCTTAACGTCATGGCTGTTTCTTTACTTTGTTCTTTCGTCTTTGTAGTCACTTTTTCCACCGCGCTTCTCTAATAATTTTATTTCTTTAATAGCGATGTTGTGAGACATCGCTTTACACATGTCATAAATTGTGAGCGCTGCAACAGAAACCGCTGTCAATGCTTCCATTTCCACACCAGTCTTTGCTGACAACACCGTTGCACTTTGAATTACGATTAGTCCTTCTTTTACCTCGATAGTAACCTGGCAATCTTCCAGCGCTAAAGGATGACATAATGGGATGAGGTCGGACGTTTTTTTTGCGGCCATAATTCCTGCAAGGATGGCCGTTTGAAATACAGATCCCTTTTTCGTTGTTAAATCATTGCCGCGAACATGGGCTAATATCTCGGGGCCTACATCCACAATGGCTTGAGCTCTTGCAAGCCTTCGGGTCACTGCCTTTTCAGAAACGTCAACCATGGAAGGGTTTCCAGCTTCGTCAATATGTGTGAGTTTGGTATTTTTCATCCTAACTTTATTCCTTCTTCTACGGCAGAGGCAGATGTCAAAATTAACAATATTTTAAAATGATAAGTGTAAACGAGGCAACGGACATTATTTTAT
>CBQWHS010000588.1:0-3527 GCA_967728665.1 uncultured Chryseosolibacter sp.
CGTAGAGTAGAGCCTGCCAACGAAAATAATAAATTACTTCCATTAGCAGTGCCCCCTTCATCAAACCGTGCTTGAAGTTTTCCTTCACACGGCTTACCGATAGTGTTCAACCTTTCGCGTTCACAAGTTGGGAGCGCTGGCGCACATATTTTGCGATATCTAGCAAGCCTTTGTGCTTGACCAGTGTATCGTATGGACTTTGGCGTAACGTCCGGTGTGCCCGCCTCCCCTTTTCTTTTAACCATTTGTACAACTTATAATCCAGGTGGTAGCGTATTAAACGAGCAGTATCCGATACATAGCTCACTTTCGGTATCACAAAATAGTTTAACCATCCGCGTAATATCGGATTCAGTTTGCAGACGATCCACTCGGTCGTCCAGTGACCGCGCGTACGCAGCGTATCACGTATTGTTGCGAATAACTTACTGCGAGATGCTATACTCGGCCTCACATCAGTGTACCATCCTTTTCGCCACTCAAACTTTGACCCGATCCATCTGAACTCAAACCCAAGAAAGTGTAAACTACTCTTGTTGGTGTGCAGAAGTTTGGTCTTGTTCTCATTCAGCTCCAATCCCATCCGTGCCAACGTAGATCTTATACGTTGCAAAATGCTTCGGTGATAATGAGTCTGACCCATCAATACGAAGTCATCTGCATATCGCACAATCTTAATGTTGGCCTCTTGGTATACGCCTGATTCCCGCATGATCACACGATCAAATACATGAAGGTAGATGTTCGCCAGTAAGGGTGATATCACCCCGCCTTGCGGGCTGCCTATGACACTCTTTTCCAGCTTTCCGTCTTCATAACGAACCGGTGCTTTCAACCATTGCTTGATCAGATTAAGTATCGCCTTGTCGCATACACGTTCCTGCAATACCTTCAGCAACTTATCATGTGGAATTGTATCGAAATACTTTTTCAAGTCTGCATCAAATACAAATTTATACCCAGCATGGATGTTGTCGCGTATGGATTTGATTGCCTGTTGTGCATTACGCTTCGGGCGAAAGCCGAAAGAGGTGTGTATGAAATCTGCTTCCCACAACGGTTCAATAACCATCTTTACTGCCATCTGAACAACCCGGTCTCTAACGGTAGGAATACCCAATGGACGAAGATCTTTGCTGTTTGACTTGGGAATGAATACCCGTTTCACAGCCTGGCTACGGTATCCTTTACACTGCAATTCACTTTGCAGCAATAAAAGAAACTCGTCTCTTCCCTGCTGCTCGATCATCCTGATGGTTTCTCCATCTACTCCTGGACTATTTTGAGCGTCTTTGCCAGTTTTTACCCTCTCATAAGCTTCGCTCAATAGTCTGTAATCACAAATTTTATCATACAACGTGTGGGCTTTGAAACCCTTCTCTTGCTTGGCTTTCAGGTATAGCTTCCTTTGGAATATACGAACGCGCTCATCATTACTTAATGATGGTCTGACCGGTAGCCTGGTAGCAGTATCAAACTGTCGTATATCCATATAAGCGTCACTAAAGTAGTGCCCCTTCACTCATGCAGGTTTTGTTGTCCTGCACTTCTTTATTACTATGGGCACATCCGACTTCTTCTGTCTCCGAAACTGAACTTCGCTATGCTTATATCAGCGCGTTTAACCTTGCCACGGTTTGATACAGAAGATCTCCCTTGTTCATGTTCCTTCGGTCTATAACCACGCCATCCATATGACTCCGGCAGATTCATCTGATTCATCGAACTGTTGATCCTCAGACAATTTCAGGGTTAATGATCGTTGACACACTCCCCATCTGCAAATACACATATCGAAGCTACTTTAGGTTCACGCCTCTAGGCATTACGGCTTGGTTACTCGCTTTGAAGAACTTCTAAGTAAGCTTCACAGCTTAAGTAGTCTTCTCCACTACAATCCGAACAGTTAATTGATTGGCAGGAATTGCACCCACTCAAAGAAACACGCTTGTCAAGGCGTACCAACGGTTTGTGCATAAGCAGTGGCGGAATTAGAAGCGCGTCACTGTCCCACGACACCAAACGTTGTTTGTAAACTAAAGCTATGAATTTACACCAAACCCCCGCCATTTATTATGCACATTGTTAGTGGCTGTTGTCACTTCTCATTTTCTTTGTACTTCCGTACCAGTCACCTGCCCAACGAATAGGAATAGGGCCCTCGTATAAACTTTTGTAAAAATCTCTCCAATCCCAAGCCATTGTCCCGTCACTTAATTTTAATTCGGGTATCCAAAGATTATTCTCTTTGTCAAAGGTTGTAATCCAACTACCGTCTTGTTTTTGCATAATATAACACTGTCCATAATACACAAGCACAGACGGGAACCAACTGTCAAACAATTTGTAATTTGAACCATTCCATTTAATGGCTTCGTCAACTAAATCCATTCCAGTGCTATCAAATGAAAGTTGTTCTTTGTCAAAGTTTAAAAGTGCAGGTAATTTATCAAGAAGTTGTGGTATAAAGTCAGGAAATTTTTGTCCAAAATCGTCCGATATCTTCTGATAAAAATGCTCAAAGATAACTCCTTTATTCTTGAATTCTCTAAATCGGCTTTCAGCTTGCCTTACATGCTCAATTGAGTCATAAATCCTCAAACTTAAAATCTGCATCTTATTACCTGCACCATTCTTTTGTTTCACTTCATCAACGAGAATGTAGTAACCGTTTGCTGATTTGTATAAATTTCCAAAAAAGTCTGAAACATAAATATTCCGTTCAATAAGTGTTAGTTTGTGGTTTGTTATCAAGTCCTTTAAGTACTTTGGGTAAATAAGATTGTCGTTAACATCATAATCCGATAATCTGTCTCCCGATGCTAATATTTTCATTAAGTGTTCATCATCTTCTGATCCGTATTCTTCTTCTAACACAGATGTTTTTTCAGAAGCAAGAGTCTTTACATCGGGGAATATAGCAGCCCTTTGAAATTTTTCTGATTTATCTAAAAATAATATCTGCCCTGTGTTTAACTGATATACTTCAAAATCATACCATTGTGGCAGGTCGCTCGCATATTTCGTTAATCTGGTCGGCTTTTCTTTTTCAATGATCTGTTTCCCTTCTTCAAAGGTTAATTCAATTTTGTAAGAAATATTTTTTTTAAGAAAGTCAATGGAGTTTTTTACGAACCGAACTCGGTCTAATGCGTTGAATTGCTCTAAATCATCAATCAATACTGCTTGCTTATCAAAAAATTCAATCAATATTCTTCCGTCAACAAGGTGGCAAGTTCTTGCAGTCCATTTCTTGCGAATGGAATTGTCTTGTTTCCAATTGAATTGTATCAGCATAGTTGTCCTTGCCGAACTGTCAAGAAGTGTTGTGCTAATTTTTGTTCCGTCAATAGTTATAATGTCCAACTTCTGAGCAAAAGTGTTAATTGTCGCCAAGGTCAATATAATTGAAAGTACTCGTCTCATTGTACGGTGTCTTGATAAAATAGCCGCTAACGTTTATGTATAGGACGTGGCGCTGAGCAAAAATAAAAAAATGTCCTCCTTATCAGCGCCATTTCTTATAC
>CBQWHS010000589.1:0-3516 GCA_967728665.1 uncultured Chryseosolibacter sp.
GTATGAGATCGCGAAAGCCAGGAGCAAACCGTTCAATTTGCTTTTCTATGGCCACACTCATATCGACAGTTGACCCGCGAGGCACATGACAATACGCCCAGGCTGTATGTTTTCCTACCGGGGCACGTGATGAATCAAACACGCTTTGTTGTGCTAAGAGTACAAATGGTTTTTCTGCATGTTTACCACTCCACACAGACTGTTCTGATGCTTCTATTTCTTTAAATGTGTTGCCGATGTGAACCGTTCCGGCAGCACGGCATTCGGTTGCTTTAAATGGAATCGGACCTGCCAATGCAAAATCCATTTTAAATACGCCCATGCCATAGCGATAACGACTCATCTGCCATTTGTATACTGAAGAAAATTTGTGTCCAGCGATTTCTAGTAATTGTTTCGGTGTAACATCAAACAAGATCGCGTGTGCAGTCGGCAATTGATCAAGCCTTTGCACATAAAAATTTGTTTGGATTTTTCCGCCCAGAGAAACAAAGTATGATGCGAGGGCGTTGGCAATTTGTTGCGACCCACCTTTTGGAATCGGCCAACCTTTTGCGTGTGCTGCAGCCATCAAAACTAATCCTATCGCAGCAGTGGCATAGTTTGTTAATGGCATGATTGAATGCGCAGCCATTCCTCCCCAAAGTCCTCGTGCTTTTTCAGTGGAGAATATTTTTGAAACTGATCGTGCTGATCGCAATGCTTTCAGACCAAATTTTGCCAGCACAAAGGGGTGGTCCGGAATTCTTAAGGGGCCAAGAATATTTTTTGAAAGCTGACTCCATTCCTTCACAATAGGACCCATCATCTTTGCGTAGGCGTTATTATCTGCACCTAAAAGTTCTGCAGTTTCTAACAGAGACTTTTTTAAAACTGCTGCGGTGCCGTTATCAAATGGATGTGCAGCGAAAACATCAGGATAGATAAATTCCAAACCGTGTTGTTCTAACGGCAGCGTATTAAAAAAAGGCGAGCTTGCCGCCATTGGATGAATAGCCGAACAGACATCGTGGGTAAATCCTGGCAAGGTTAACGGAGCAGATCTTAATCCCCCGCCAATCGTTTCTTTTCCTTCTATAATCAGTACGGATAAACCTGCTTGCTGGAGCAAAATTGCTGCCGCGAGTCCATTAGGGCCGGAACCTATTACAACAGCATCGAATTCTCGTTTTTTCAGCCGTGACATCGAATAGATAGCATAAAATAAAATTAAACTAATAATTGGGAATCCGAGATTAATTTAGACGACTTCCAGAATTCATCTCTCTTTTTGAAATCTCAAAAAACTGGATTTGATTGTTGCACACTCCTTTCTGCTTTTGAAAAGCAGCCATTTATGGGTCTATGGCAAAAACTTACCTTCAGAAAAGACTTTTCATGTACCAGAAGCGGATAATTTCATACCGTCTGGAGCTATTCGCGCCTTTACCTTTACCTTTGCTACAACCGATTTTGAAAACTATACAACCGGTCGGTGTAAGACACTATGAAGGAACTTTTAATAACATTTAGAAATGTAACTCTCTCCGCTTTACTCTTCATTTCCTGCTCCCAACAGAAAAAGGTAGAGATACTCTCTGACGGAATAATCGTAAGACTGAAGGAAGGAAAGGATGCCAAAGCCATTAAACTGAACGTAATCTCGAAAGACATTGTACACGTACTGGCTACAGCATCAGATACTTTCTCTACTACTAAAAGTCTGATGGTTGTTCCCGAAGTATCGCAGAAGACGGATTGGAAAACTGAACAAACTGATAATGAGGTCAACCTGATAACACCGAATATCCGCGTTAGTGTTTCACTCTTAACTGGCGAGATTAATTTCAAGGACTCCACGGGAAAATCACTCCTTCAAGAACAGGCCGGCGGAGGTAAATCTTTTACGCCAATCACTTTAGGTGACAAAACTAATTTCACCATCAGACAAGTTTTTGAATCGGCAGACGATGAAGCTTTCTATGGACTGGGCGCCCATCAAAACGGCCAGATGAATTACAAGGGGCAGGACGTTGAATTAGTACAACACAATATTGTGGATGTCGTTCCCTTCCTCTACTCCAACAAAAATTATGGAATTCTTTGGGACAATTACTCCATTACCAAATTTGGCGATCCGCGCGAATATGGCAACCTCAGCACCCTGACACTTTTTGATAAAGATGGAAAACAAGGCGGACTGAGTGCAGACTACTATGTTGGAGATAAAATCAAACGTAGCACTGTCGAGAATGATATTCATTATGAATTTTTGGAGACACCCGAAGTTGATAGCTTCCCTAATGATGTTTCGCGCAATGGCAAAGTAATTTGGCAAGGACATTTTTCATCTGAAAAAGAAGGTCTTCATAAATTTCAACTTTATGCATCCGGTTATTTCAAAGTCTGGATTGATGACAAAATTATTTTTGACAAATGGCGACAGAATTGGAACCCGTGGATGAACAAGTTTCTTGTTGAGTGCAAGAAAGACGAAAAGCATTCTATCAAGATTGAATGGATACCCAGTGATCATGGATACATGTCCATAAAACATCTTGATCCGTATGCTGCCAAAGATCAAAACAAGCTATCCCTTACTTCTGAAGTTGCTGACGAAATCAACTACTATTTCATTTCAGGAAAGAATGCCGATGACGTGATCCATGGCTACAGACATTTAACCGGTAAAGCACCTATCATTCCGCGGTGGGCAGCGGGCTTCTGGCAAAGCAGAGAACGCTATCACAATGAAAAGGAATTGATGGACGTTGTGCAGGAATATAGAAAGAGAAAAATCCCGCTCGACAACATTGTTCTCGATTGGCAATACTGGGAAGATCCAAAGTGGGGTTCACATGAATTTGATCTCACACGTTTCCCTGATCCGAAAGGAATGATCGATAAACTTCACGACAATCTTCATGCACATCTGATGATCTCCGTTTGGCCAAAATTCAACAAAGGGACAGCCAATTATGATGAGATGAATAAAAAAGGATTTTTGTTCACACGTAATATCGAGAAGAAAAGAAAAGACTGGGTAGGCATCGGCTACGAATCGACATTCTATGATCCATTCAATCCCGAAGCAGGCAAACTTTTCTGGAAACAAATAGATGAAAAGCTAAACACATTAGGCATCGATGCCTGGTGGCTTGATGCAACAGAGCCCGACATACATTCCAATCTCTCTATCGAAGAAAGAAAGGCAAATATGAATCCTACAGCACTTGGGCCAGCAGCCAAGTATTTTAATGCTTACTCACTCGTGAATGCGAAAAGTGTATTTGAAGGACAGCGAAAATCAAGCCCGGATAAAAGAGTTTTTATTTTAACGCGCTCTGCGTATGCTGGTCAACAGCGCTATGGAGCAGTAACGTGGAGCGGAGATATCACATCACGCTGGAGCGACTTTAAAGATCAGATTTCAGCGGGGATTAATTTTTCATTGTCGGGTATTCCCTATTGGACAATGGATATCGGTGGCTTTGCTGTTGAACAACGATATTATAAAGCATCAGGAGAAACCCTTCG
>CBQWHS010000590.1:0-3514 GCA_967728665.1 uncultured Chryseosolibacter sp.
AAGCTAACCGCATATTGTTCATGATCCAATATTCCGGTAATGATCAGTTTTTTAACATTGATCTTACCATTCACAACATTAGCCTGAACGTTGACTTGTGACTGCAGTCCGCTGCCAATCGGAATAGTGATAAATGAATTCGGATCCATTGGATAGCCAGGATATTGAAGATTCAAACGATAATTTCCCGTTGGCAAATTTGGCAGGGAGAATTCCCCGTTTTCATCCGTATAGACGTATGCAACAAGTGTCAGTTTTTCTTCCTGGCCGCGACCTACGTTTTCAACTCTTCGCACACTGGCGCCAGCACCGCTTACACGTTTTGCCCGTTGTTCTTCGGTAAGTCTTCCTGAACCATCATCCTCTTCAAGATATCCACTGATAACACCTCTGCCAGAAGAGGCAGATGGTTTGATCGTACTGGTGATGTCAATGTTTGTAAGATTGTTGTTGAGATAGATTGTGTCCGCCTCTTCCCAATAGGCTGTGTTTTTGTAATATGTCGGAAGTGCTTTGTTGTAAGTAAGCGTATCGGCAAAACCAACAACTTCATAGTTGTCGAGAACAACTTTATCAAGCAGGTAACTTCCATCATTCGCCACATTTATTTTCGCTACCGTATCAAACGCTTGTTGCGTTTTAACTTTTAATAACGTCAGCGAACCTTTTGTTGCAGGGAGAGTAGGTTCCGCGAATAGTTTTCCAGCGATGGTTGCATAGGCAAGTTTAGTTTGTGTCGCCGATTTTAAAGTCAGTCCGGGAAGTTTTGGATTCGTCACTTCGGCGACATATGATCCCATGTTGTTGCGATTGATTGCACTAATGTTATACGTTGGAGAAGTTGCGCCAGCTACAATTGTTCCATTTCGTTTCCAGCTATAGACACTACTTGCTCCACCGGCATTAACATTCAGTTCAACAGCATTTCCAACAGGAATTAATTCAGAAGAAGTTGTCCCTAAATCTGCCTGCCCTGAATAAACCAATCCGCTCACGGTGGCATTTGGTTCAAGTGAAGCGAAAGTAAGTTTGTTTCCGGAAACGTTAAGCGAAGTAATTTGTGAGCTCGCGCTGAAATCCGGAATTGATGTGATAGTATTTCCTGAAAGGTTGACAGTCTGTAACGCTGCAATATCGACTAGCTGATCCGGTACCTGGCCCGTTAGTTTGTTGGCGGACAAATTCACTGCCGTAAGACTTTGTCCATTGACAGTAACGCCTGACCACGTTTCAATTTCTCCGGTGAGCCAGTTTGTTCGCGTTCCCCATGCCGGGCCACCTGTAGCGTTGTAAAGTGCGACCATCGCGAGTGAATCAGTCGCAAGATCCGCCGGGAAGCCCGCTGCGATAGTGAAAGTTCCGATGAGTCCACGTGAGTAACTGGTAATAGAAACGCGACCTGCTGCATTAGTGATTGTTCTTGCTCCGCGGCTTGCATATTTATTTCCAGACACCTGGCGCGCCACGATTGGGTTTGTGGCTTTCGGCAGGTTGGATGGATAATTCAGTTCAATGTATGCTGCGGTGTCTGCCGTAACTTTCTCCTGCACTTTCCACACATAAGGGAAATTGATCAACGAATCGACTCCTGGTCCGGCGGTGAATCCTGCGGGTGCTGGCAAAACGCTTGCAGTAACTTTTTGCGCTGACATGTTGTATAAACGGATGGGAAGGCCGAAGCCGTCTCTTCCTAACGGAAATGGCAGAAGTCCGGTGCCCGCGCGTGCGACAAGTCCATCAACCCACGTTGTAGGAAGGAACGACAACCGGGCCGTAGATTTCAAGGAGACGGTATCAGTTGCCGAAAGCAATTTGATCGAGCCTTGCTTGAGGACGAGGCTGTCTTTGAGCGATAGCGTTCCCGTTGTGAGTGCAGCGCCAGCGCCATCCTTTACGACAAAACCAAACTGCGAGCCTCCAGGCTTAAAATTTAGATCAGTGGCGAAGTTGAGAATGAATCCCCCCGAGCTCTGAGACGAAAGCAATCCATTATTAATAAAGTTTCCACCGACTTGAATGATTCCGCTGTTTTGCAGCGTTCCTGCGTCCGTTGTCCAATCGGAATTTGTGACCAGTGTCGTGTTGCTTTTGATGTCCAGCCCTGTATTTTTAATGAACTGAGCTGACGAGTTGTAAAAGGCCACACTGAAAATAAAGAGTAAGAATTTTTTATTCATACCCTTCAATTAAAATGCTCTGAAACCAACACCTGCAAAATAGATAAATGTCTTTCCCTCGCCAGCAACCAGTTGCAGACCCTCCACAGTGACAGCACCTCCAGTGTCATTGTAAATAAACATTGTGTCACCGTCAGAGAAAGTATAGCCGGGGATGCTGAAAGTGAATGGTCCGCCTCCTGTTATTCTGTAAGCAACGGATCGGGTAGTGATTGTTGTTCCTGCGCTAAGAACAGCAGTCGATACTCTTGCACCGCCGCCAAAAATCGTGAGCGCGTTCCCGTTTGCCGAGTTGTTAAGACCCAGTGCATGGCTGCCCGTTGCGTTCGTTTGAGAATAGACTGTTGAGTAAACACTCGCTGAATTTGTATTGTGAAAATTGCCCGCACTTCCTGACGTGGCATTGGCAAAAATTGCATCGCCTACACCTGTATGAAATGATTCAAATCCATTAACAGATCCGCTGACGTTCGTCGTAACGGTAAAGGCTGGTGATGTGCTGGCTGCATTGTTTACTTCGAAATATCCTGCACGGCCAGTGCCGCTGTTGAGCGTGGCAACCCCAGCACCGGTTCCGTTTGTTGTCACGAATATTCCATCCGAGTCGTTCGCTGGATTGTTGATCGTGAACATGCCTGCACTTCCATTTCCGGTTGCCTCAAAGTATCCGGCGTTTCCCGGACCGTCGGTCTTTCCTGTCACAGAAGCAATACCAGTACTTGTTTCTCCAAAAATGGCCGAGCCAGTTCCAAGAGTTTTTGCGTAAAGTGCTGGATAGCCATTTGCTGCATTTTGATTCCAGAATGCGCCACCCAACGATCCTGTGCCGGTGGATTCGCCATACACTGCTACTGGGGCAAGAGCGCCCCCGGCATTTGAGGCTGTTGTTGCATAAACAGTCGATGCTGCAGTTGCTGGATTAGTGCTTGTAAAGAAGCCTGCAACTCCAACACCGGCATTCGCGACGCTGAGGGTACTTGACCCGTTTGATGAATTGTTATTCTCTAAACGCACCACGCGCTTATTTTCTGCGGCATTATATCGAATTGCGAACAAGTCAACGGTACCGGTAGGGGTCACAACCGTATCGGCATAGGGATAATTTAATTTTGGACCACCTGCGACTTGCGCGGATGTTTTCCACGCAGCCCCATCCCATATATAAATAGTATTTAAATCGGTGTCAAATAGCATCAAGCCTTTATCGGTTGTGGCTAGTAAACTTGCCATGCCTTTACGTTGCACCGTTGTGAGTCGTGGCATGATGAAGCCTTGATTCGCAGTGGGTGATTCAACATGAAGAGCAGCGTTAACATTTGGTGTTGAGGTGCCCACGC
>CBQWHS010000591.1:0-3513 GCA_967728665.1 uncultured Chryseosolibacter sp.
AAAATATTATTCAGAAGGAGTTATGGTATTTCTCAGTGTACAGTTTGGCCCTGTATTAAGAATGGTTCTGGATTATTTCAAGGACCAGTCCATCGATCTCGTATTAATGGGCTCACATGGAGCCACTGGAGTTCGCGAGTTTTTTATGGGATCGAATGCCGAAAAAATCGTTCGAAATTCCACCGTTCCGGTCCTCGTCATGAAAGAATATTACAAGGGTCCAATTAAGAATATTGTGTTTCCGAATACGCTTGAAACTGAAGATCAGGAGGAACTGGTAATGAAGGTGAAAGCGATGCAGGATTTCTTCAAAGCTCAATTGCACCTGGTTTGGATCAATACTCCATTGAACTTTACCAAGGATACGGTTACGATTCAGCGACTGGAGCAGTTTGCAAAGCGATTCATGCTGAAAAACTTCACCATTAGCGTTTTCAATCATACCGATGAAGAGAAAGGAATTCTCGAATATACTCGCTCTATTAAAGGCGACCTCATTGCGATGGGAACTCATGGACGAAAAGGAATTTCTCATCTGGTGAATGGAAGCCTCGCGGAAGATATTGTAAACCATAACCGAGGTCTTGTGTGGACCTACTCCCTGAAGAACGAACCCGTAGAAGCGTAGACAACTATGGAAACGGAAGTATTGGAGTCAGTAGTATGTTTCCATTGCGGCCAGCACTGTGAAGAGGTTATTTTTTTTGAGGAAAAACCTTTTTGCTGTGCCGGCTGCAAATCTGTTTTTGAAATACTGAACGACAACAACCTTTGCGAGTATTACGCATTCGACAAAAGTTCAGGGATTTCACAAAAGAATATATCAGCGTCCTCGTTCGCATATCTGGATGATTCACAAATTAGAAAGAAGTTGTTGACGTTCGACTCCAAAGAACTCTCGAAAGTGACGTTTAACATACCGTCAATTCATTGCGTATCCTGCATCTGGTTATTGGAGAACCTTCGAAAGTTAAAACCTGGCATTTTGCACGCTGAAGTGAGTTTCGGGAAAAAAAATATTGCCATTGATTTTAATCCAAACGTAATAAAGCTGAGTGAGCTGGCTAATTTGTTGGCTTCTCTTGGTTACGCACCAGTTATTAATCTCGAATCTGGTGACGACGGAAAAACAAACATTGATAAATCGCTTCTCTATAAATTGGCCATTGCGGGATTCTGCTTCGGCAATGTCATGCTGTTCAGCTTCCCGGAATATCTCGGAATTGATAAGCAGGACGATTTTCTTCTACGCACTTTTTCCCTGCTAAATCTAGCGCTTTCAGTTCCTGTATTTTTCATCAGCGCGAATGGATACTTTATTGCCACACTGAAAAGTTTTAAACAAAAGCAGATCAACATCGATGTACCTATCGCGGCAGGTTTGCTAGCACTTTTCTCAAGAAGCACCTACGATATTCTCACTGCGAGCGGACCCGGCTATCTTGATTCATTCACAGGGCTTGTTTTCTTTTTGCTGATTGGCAGATGGTTTCAAAGCAAGACTTATGAGAATCTTGCCTTTGATAGAGACTTCAAATCTTATTTTCCGTTGGCGATAAGCAGTCTTATAAAAGATGAATGGAAACCAACGATCATTTATGAACTTAAGAAAGGCGATCGTATCCGCGTGAGAAACATGGAAATTGTTCCTGCTGATGCAGTCTTGTTAAATGATCACGCGTATTTTGATTACAGTTTCGTGACAGGAGAAGCGAGACCTGCTAAAGTGAGACAAGGCGACATTGTATATGCCGGAGGACGACTCGTTGGCGAACCTGTTGAATTGATCGTTGACAAAAAAACTTCACAAAGTCATCTTACCAGTTTATGGAATAAAGATTCGTTTAAGAAAATAGACGAAAGTCGCTACCAAAAAATAATTGACATGGCAGCGCGTCGATTCACCTGGATTGTGATGGGCATCGCGGTGTTGACGGCCATCTACTGGTTTTATTACAGCCCTTCTGAAATGTGGCTTGTGCTCACATCGGTACTGATGGTGGCTTGTCCTTGTGCGCTGGCGTTGGCAGCACCTTTTACCTATGGAAGTATGTTGAGGGCGTTCGGTCGGAATAATTTCTATCTCAAAAACGCTGACGTGATCGAACGACTGGCTTCAATTGATTCGGTAGTGTTCGATAAAACCGGAACTGTAACGTACGGAAATATTCCAGACGTATCGTTCACCGGATTATTGTCAAACGAGGAGTTGTCTTCGATCAGACTTCTTACAAGTGCCTCGACTCATCCACTAAGCACAGTGATCTCTAAATCTATTACAGTGAAGTCAAGCGAAAAGCTATCTGATTTCAAAGAGATTCCCGGCAAAGGAATTCAAGCAAACATCAACGGCAGATTTATCAAAGTTGGATCTGCGGAGTTTGCTGGCTTTTCCCAGCGTGTGGACAATAATAATTCCATGGTTTTTGTTTCATTTGATGATGAGATATTTGGCTTTTTCACCATCCGAATTAAGACGAGAGACGACATTAAAAATATGCTGGACCGTTTAGGTAAGAAATGTGTGGCACTGCTTTCGGGCGATAATGAAGCAGACAGGGTAAAAATGGCTGCGCTTTTCAATCCATCGGTTCAGCTTCTTTTTAATCAGGACCCGCACGACAAACTAAAGTTTATCTCGGAACTGCAGAACCAAGGTAGGAAAGTGTTGATGGTTGGTGATGGTTTAAATGATTCGGGAGCGCTGAAACAAAGTGACGTTGGCATTGGTGTTTCTGACAACACCGGGGTTTTCACGCCTGCCTGTGATGGTATTCTGGCTGGAGAAAAACTTATTCTCTTGGATAGATTTATCGATCTGTCGCGTTCATCTTCCATCATCTTAAAGTCTGCATTCGCTATTTCATTTTTCTATAATGCCATCGCACTCACATTTGCCGTCACGGGCCATCTCACGCCACTTGTTGCTGCTGTGTTAATGCCGGTGAGCAGCATCAGTGTTGTTGGCTTTTCGACCCTTGCAGTAAACTATGTCACGAATAAAAAATTGAAATAATGGACATCATCGTTCTGCTCATTTTCATCAGTCTGATTATTGCCGTCGGTTTTCTCATTTCTTTTTTATGGAATATGAAAAGCGGTCAGTATGACGATACGTATTCTCCTTCTGTAAGAATACTGTTTGAAGACAAACCAAATCAAAACACTAACACAAATAACCAGGATGGAAAGCACAAAGTCACCGGCAGCGTTGTTAAGGAAGTATGATGTTCCTACTCCGAGATACACAAGTTATCCAACAGTTCCACATTGGGATACATCGTCATTTATTGAGGGAAACTGGTCAACCTTGGTGCAGAAAACTTTTGAGGAATCGAATGATGATAAGGGAATAAGCCTTTATATCCACTTGCCATTTTGCGAAAGTCTCTGCACGTATTGTGCATGCACCACGCGCATTACACAAAACCATAAGATTGAAATTCCATACATACAGTCAATTCTCAAGGAGTGGGAGCACTATAAAAACATTTTCGGAAGAAGGCCAAATAT
>CBQWHS010000592.1:0-3483 GCA_967728665.1 uncultured Chryseosolibacter sp.
GCTAAATCTTTTTTCAACCATTCTACCTGCACAGAATCAACATGTCCGTAATACCAAAGATCTTCAAAGTCAATGTCATCTAAAGCAATGAAGTGAATACCACCGTAATTGAATGAATAATAATTCGGTCCCAGGTAGTGATGAAACATTTTCTTTCCATATAGCGGATTCTTTTTGCTTACCAAAGACGACTGTCGTTCAATGCCAAAATTTTCGTGATTACCCGCGGCACTCCACACAGGCATGGAAAATTTTTTAGTCTCACGAACATACATTTCATACAAGGGAGCTGCTTCATTTTCCGGTACGCGTAAAGCATCTTTGATCAGATCTCCGCTCACTAATACGAATTCTGGTTTGAGTGAATCAGATAAGGCCTTCAGACGTTGAGTACGATTCAAGCTCGCTTCACTGATATGTGTGTCGGAAGCATGAATGAATTTGAATTCATCAGGAATTGTAATTTTAGTTAGCGGGAAATCCCATGTGCCATGAGTAGCATCGCTTGTCTTTAGATAATAAGATTTGCTGGGTTTATAACCATCGGGTACGCTGATAAAAACAAACCCATATCCCTTCGCATCGAGTTGGTAAAGCCCGTCAGCATTGGTCTGCACAACATCGAACTGATCTGAAACGGCAACACCCTTGATGC
This sequence comes from uncultured Chryseosolibacter sp., assembly GCA_967728665.1. Classification (GTDB taxonomy): domain Bacteria; phylum Bacteroidota; class Bacteroidia; order Cytophagales; family Cyclobacteriaceae; genus Chryseosolibacter. The sequence goes on from CBQWHS010000592.1 coordinate 656, forward strand.
CTTCCTCACCTTTATCTTTTACCCCGTTGTTATTTTTATCGTGGAAAACATATCCGGACGTGGATACCGCTGAAGCGGATAGTGAGCAAAATACAGCCAGAATGATAAACGAAAATCGGTTCATAAGAATGACGTTTGGTAAATATGCGTAATCAGAAGTTGGTTCCAAATTCCCTCCCACTGATTTGATGCAAAGAATGGAAATCGGAAGACTTCAGGCATACTGGGCCAAAGAAATGCTCAATGCTTTTCGTACTTTCATCCTGGTCCTGCGCCTTTATGCAAATGCATTCGAAAGCGTTTCAATTTAATTTATAGCGGACCTGAACCGATGTCTCGAACTTTATATAGGTTGACACATCTTGTAAAGTCAAAGTTTCAGGTTTCAAGTTAACACTCTGCGCGTTTTACCTGGAGTTCAAATTACCGCAACCCGAACCCTGCAACATTCTTCAAAATCGAACTCCGTACATGCACATTGTAATCAACACATAATATTATCACCGGTTTATCCGGTTTTTGCTGTCGAATTCTCTAAATAACCCTGTTGGATAATTTTAGACCGGACGAAAATTAATAGCAGCAATGCAATGGTAATATGAAAGCCAAACGAGAAAAAGAAATTCATTCCCTCCAGCTGTATTACGTTTGTAGGTTCTAAGATTTGCGCTCCATTAGGTCCACCGGAGAACACTGTATTATTGATCCAGTTCCAGCCGAGATGAATACCTGTTGGTAGTACAATTGATTTAGTCTTTTCATACGCTGTGGAAAATACATATCCCATTAATCCTGTTACGAGGAAAACAACGATCATCGCCAGCCAGTTTCCTAATACCCCGAATGAAAACCAATGATATATTCCAAAAGATATTGCAGAGATAAGAATACCTTTCCCAGGTGTTAAATATTTTATCAAAAGATATAACAATACCCCTCTAAACAACAACTCCTCAGAAAGCACCGAGTTCAAGTCATAAAGAAATGAAAAGACAACATGGTCAAATGAAATACTTTTTGATAACCGCCAACCTGAACCGCTTAGTTGAGAAACAGCAAGTTTGGAGAGGACACAAAAAATTGCCGCTATTGACAATCCGATTGAAAACTCTTTCGCGCGCTCGTTCGCGGGTTGTAACCATTGCGTGAAAATATTTCTCTTCTCAAGAATGTTTATGGTCACCCACGAGAACAATAACAATGAAACCAAAATGAAATACATCATCATCTAGTTGATTTTTCGAAGCTTTTTAAGCTCGGGTAAGGTAAGAATTAACGTAAACATTGGTAGAAGGTTAGGACCAGGTCATGACTAGTCCAGTGGAGTTGACTCACTCAAACCCATTCGATCTAATTCGCTCAAGACTTGAACTTTGGTATTGAACAGAGACCTTGCTCCGACCTCGAACTGCTATCGCCAACCCAATCCGGGCGCGACATACTTCAATATAGAAGACAGTACATGCACATTGTAATCAACACCTAACGTATTCGGAATCGTCAACAGCAATGTGTCCGCCTCTTGAATAGCCTCATCTCCCGCCAACTCTTTTATGAGTTGATCAGGTTCCGCTGCGTAGCTTCTTCCGAAAATAGCACGTTTGTCAGCTTCGATGTAACCGATTTGATCGGTGCGACTCCTCTCTTGTCCAAAGAGATAATGGTCCTGCTCATTTACCAATGCAAAAATCGACCGACTTACTGAAACACGAGGCTCACGTTTATGACCAGCCTTCTTCCATGCTTCTTTATATAACCTAATTTGTTCGGCCTGCTGCACATGAAATGGTTTTCCGCTCTCATCAAATTTCAAAGTAGAACTTTGCAGGTGCATGGCGTTTTCAGCTGCCCACACTGCTGTAGCATTGGACGCAGCGCCCCACCAGATCCGGTCGCGTAATCCTTCAGAATGAGGTTCTAATCTTAACAACCCCGGAGGATTCGGAAACATAGGATATGGATTAGGTTGAGCGAATCCAACACCTTTTAACTTCTCCAGGAATTCTAATCCTTTACGGCGTCCCATGTCTGCATCCGTTTCTCCAGCTACGGGCTCATAACCAAAATATCTCCAGCCATCAATTACTTGTTCCGGCGAACCTCTGCTGATACCCAGTTGCAGTCTCCCACCGGAAATGAGATCAGCAGCACCGGCATCTTCTACCATGTACAGCGGATTTTCATAGCGCATATCGATCACGGCAGTTCCGATCTCTATCTTTTTTGTTTTCGCACCCACGGCTGACAACAATGGAAATGGAGATCCCAGCTGCGCTGCGAAATGATGCACGCGGAAGTACGCACCATCCAATCCAATTTCTTCGGCAGCAACAGCCAAGTCAATCGATTGCAACAGAGTATCACTAGCCGTTCGCGTTTGATAACCCTGGTGATTAGCCCAATGTCCGAACGATAAGAATCCAATTTTCTTCATAACTACTTTTCTCGGGTGTATAACAACCGGGCAAAAATAAAAATTCTTTGATAGAATAACTGTTTGATAAAATGGGCGTGGACACGCGGTCACTGGTAAGAACCAATCCGGCTTTGGCGATTACTTAACTTTTACATCTTTGTGCCTTCATAAAAGGACCCCACTATGAAAGTCACGAATACTTTCTGTTTTATTTTCTTCCTGTCTCTTTCCGGTTATGCTCAGCGATTAGAAGTTACTGCAAGTCCTGTTGTGGATGCGTAGCAAGTGCGAAAAGATATGGCTATAATGCCTTAGAAAGACAGCTATCAACGGGATTCCGCTCAACAAAAGTTAGCTCTTCGTGGTCATTATGCAAGCGCGGAATGACGGCTCGATTGGAGAGATAAATACT
>CBQWHS010000593.1:0-3464 GCA_967728665.1 uncultured Chryseosolibacter sp.
TTATGCAAAGCGATATGCAATGCTCCTTGAAGCATGTGACGATGATAAATTTCTTCAAGTATGCATGGCCACTGCACTCGTCAAAACAGAGTTTGATCATCGCCATCTTTTTTCAGGGGCCACCAGAGAAGAGCTGCTTGCCGAACTGAACACGTTCATTGCCGACAACGTGGAGGTCACCCCTGCCGCCTCTATCGGTAAAAAGAAAGTCGTTTTCGTTTTCCCTGGGCAAGGTGCGCAGTGGCTGGGAATGGGATGCGAGCTTATCAAAAAAGAGAATGTGTTCCGCCAAATGATAGAGGCATGTGATGCTGCGTTCAGGCCATACACAGATTGGTCATTGATCGAACAACTCAACGCCGATGTAACAGTAAGTCGACTACAGGAGATCAACGTTATTCAACCAATGATCTTTGCCATGCAGATCTCGCTGGCAAAATTATGGCAAGCCTGGGGCCTTACTCCAGATGCCGTTGTTGGCCACAGCATGGGAGAAGTCGCCGCAGCTTTTATAGCAGGTGCACTTTCTCTTGACGATGCAGCAAGGATTATATGCACGCGCAGCAAATTGATGCGTACCGTTAGTGGTAAAGGTGGTGCTATGGCTGTAACGGAACTAAGCAGGGCCGATGCTGATCAAGTAGTATCTCGCTACCAGGGAAAGCTTTCGGTTGCTGTCAACAACAGTCACAAATCAACGGTAATCGCCGGTGATAAACAGTCAATCGAGGAAGTGTTGCAGGAGCTTGAGGCAAAGGGCCTCTTCTGTCGTCTGGTGAAGGTTGATGTTGCTTCTCACAGCCCGCAGATGGATTCGTTAATGGAACCGCTTCGCGCTGCACTGACAGATGTTTCGCCGCGTAGCCATAACGTTGCTTTCTATTCCACAGTAACCGCCAGCGTGCGTGAAGGGCAGTCTCTCGATGCGGACTATTGGGTGAGTAACCTTCGCGGTACGGTGCAGTTTGCATCCGTGATGCATCAGCTCATGGAAGAAGGCCACGCCGTGTTCGTTGAGTGTAACCCACATCCGGTGCTGGTGACTGCTATCAATGAATGTGCTGAGGCTGCAAAGGCAAAGATAATTACTGCAGGATCGACAGTACGCGAAAAGAATGAACACCGTGAAATGCGACGCAATATGGGCGAGCTGTACGGGCGAGGATACGCATGGAGTTGGTCAGCTTTTTACGATACGCAAACCGTTGCTCACATAGACCTACCGTTGTATCCATTCCAACGCGAGCGTTATGAGGTCGAAGATCTTTCTGCAGAATTAACACAGGGTATCAACGAATTGGATGCGATTTATCCATTGCTTGGCAAGCGTGTTAACCTGGCCCACCTTGATCATACTTACTTCTGGGAGTCTGTCATTAGCCTTCAGAAATTTCCATTTCTAAAGGATCACCTGGTGAACAATCAGATCAGTGTCCCTGCTTCCTGCTACATCGAACTGATCCTGGAAGCTGTAATGGAAATATTTGAAGGCAATACTCCTGCGCGCGTTGAAGATGTTGTTTTTGCTCAACACTTAAGTTTATCCGAAAAAGATCGTGTGGACATCCAGGTGAAATTGATCATGCAGGGAAGGTATCTTGGAAAGGTTACCATTTTCAGAAAAGAGAAAGATAACGGCACATGGATGGTGTTGGCTAGCGCGGCGATCCGGCTTCTTGAAACTATCTATCGGTCTGAAACCACGCAAATCTTTGAAGAGCTCGAGTACCAGGAGCCAGCGTATACCGAAGGCATCAACTACTACAACCTGCTGCGCACCGTTGGTTTTGATTTCGGAAAATACTTTAACCATCTCACCGGTATTGACCAGGTTGACAGGACCCATGCCAACAAGATCCTATTCTCCATCAAACCCGATGAACAGGTTATCCAAACAGCAACGAAATTTCGTGTGCATCCTGCCCTGCTCAGTTCTTTCTTCCAACCCCTTCTCGGACAGTTGATGACTATACTGGAAGAAGGAAATCACATGAAAGTAGAGCTGCAACGTATTCACGACTTCATGTTTGAAGGAGAAGTAAATTACTTGCACGAGATTCGCGGTTTGATGATTATGCAAGAGATGCAAAAAACTTCCGATGTATTGGGGACATGGTCGTTCCGTGCAGACATCGTTATTGCCAACTATGATAATAGCCCTGTGATGACAATCAAAGGCCTTGAGGGAACTGCCAAACGTTTAGTGCCACAAGGGCTAGTATCACCATCCGCCGGTTCAGACTCCGTTTTAATTTCGCTTCAATCTTCCAAGAGCGAAAGCGAAAAGATTGACCTGCTACAAAAAACAATTGGCAAACACGTCTCCCGAATCGTAAAAATGCCGGAGACGAAAATTCGGCCAACAATGACCTTTAAGGGTCTGGGTGTAGACTCGCTCATGGCCGTACAACTTCGTAATCACATTGAGAAAGAATTTTTGATCAAGATTCCCGTAGGCATGTTATGGGCGCATCCCACCATTCATGATTTCTCCTCCTACTTGCTCGGATTGCTTTCGACCGGAGGCAAACCTGCTGAGAAGGTGTTGAAGAAAGAAGCGAAGATAAAGCCTGCAAATTGGGTTAACATTCCGAAGCCGGCAGAGCATGCCTTGTTCAGGCTACTATGTTTTCACGATGCCGGAGGAAGTGCATCACTATTCGATGGATGGGAAAACTACTTTGACCCATCGCAGGTTGAATTTGTTAATGTTGAGTTGCCAGGACGTGGACGCCGTCTCGATGAAACTCCGATAACGGATATTGCTGAATTACTGAAAGCAATAATTCCCGCCGTGGCACCTTTGCTTGATAAGCCCTACGCATTCCTGGGGCACAGCATGGGAGGTCTGGTAGCATTCGAAATTATGCAGGAGCTGCGTAAGAATAACCAACGACTTCCCCAGATGCTTTTCATTTCTTCGACATCAGGTCTCAACGCGTACGAGAAGAGCCAGGTAGATTATACCTTATCCAATGAAGCACTGGTGAAACTCTATCCGCACCTTGAGCTTTCCGTTGTGAAAGACCAAGAGTTGCAGGAGATGCTAATCCAGATTCTGCGCGCCGACCTGCAGTTGCTACACAGTCACCAGTACCGCGCCGAGCTTCCTTTTAACGTGCCCATTCTCGCCATACACGGCAACGAGGATCAGCGCGTCAGCCGTCACCAAATCGAACAGTGGGAAAAAGAAACATATGCTTCCTTTCGCCTGTTGTCGCGTCCGGGTGGACATCGCTACATTGAACACGATGGTGAATTTGTCGCCGGATTGATTGGTGAAGAATTGAACCAGAATGCCGTGATGGTTAAGCGTGGCAACGATGCAAAAAGTATACTCTAATGGAATATCTAACGCCAAAAATAATTGGTACGTGGAGGCTTGTTTCATGGACTTACATTGATGCAAAAAACCAAGTGATTGATTTCTTCGGAAAAGAGCCTAACGGCATACTCATGTACGA
>CBQWHS010000594.1:0-3461 GCA_967728665.1 uncultured Chryseosolibacter sp.
GTATTATAAACAGGCAGAAGCAAGTTTTTGGACAGCGGAAGAAATTGACCTGAGTCAGGACCTTCGCGACTGGGCTAGTCTCAATGACGGAGAGAGACATTTCATTACACACGTGCTGGCATTTTTCGCGGCAAGCGATGGCATTGTAAATGAAAATTTAGCGGAACATTTTGTTTCAGAAGTTCAGTATACTGAAGCAAAGTTTTTTTATGGTTTTCAAATCGCCATTGAAAATATTCATTCAGAAACTTATTCGTTGCTGATTGACACTTTAGTAAAAGATCCAAAAGAAAAAGACAAACTTTTTCACGCCATTGAAACGATGGATTGTGTGAAGAAAAAAGCGGACTGGGCGTTGCGTTGGATTGGAGAAGGATCGTTTCAGGAAAGGCTGGTGGCATTCGCGGCTGTTGAAGGAATTTTTTTCTCGGGATCTTTCTGTTCAATCTTTTGGTTGAAGAAAAGAGGACTGATGCCCGGGTTGAGTTTTTCGAATGAATTGATCTCTCGTGACGAAGGGCTCCATTGCGATTTTGCTTGTCATTTGTACACTCAACACGTTGTACGTAAGATGCCTAAGGAACGCGTCATCGAGATTATCAAAGACGCTGTGGAGATTGAAAAAGAATTTGTTACGGATGCATTGCCAGTTAATTTGATTGGAATGAATGCCGAACAAATGCGTCAGTATATAGAATTTGTTGCTGATCGTTTAATCAATGAGCTTGTTGGCACAAAAATTTATAACGCAACAAATCCATTTGACTTCATGGATATGATTTCGTTACGCGGCAAGACGAACTTTTTTGAAAAGCGTGTGGCCGAATACCAAAAGGCAGGTGTAATGAAGAGCACTGAAAAAGAATCTACACCCAAATTTTCGTTGAACGAAGATTTTTAATTACATTCAATCACTTTTTAAACTTTCTTAAACAACAACCCTTTTCTTAACATGCTTGTATTAAAACGCGATGGACATCGGGAGTCCGTAAAGTTTGATAAAATCACCGCCAGAATAGAAAAACTTTGCTACGGTCTCGATCCCAAGTTTGTTAACCCAGTGGAGGTGGCCATGAAGGTGATCAATGGCTTGTATGATGGTGTTTCGACTCAGGAACTTGACAATCTCGCTGCAGAAATTGCGGCAACACTTACAACTCGTCATCCTGATTTTGCAAAACTCGCAGCTCGCATTGCAGTTTCTAATCTGCATAAGACAACGAGTAAGTCTTTCTCTAATACGATGAAACGTTTATACCAGTACGTCGATCCGAAGACTGGGCAAAACGCGCCATTGATTTCGAAAGAAACGTGGAAGGTAATTAAAGAACACGCAGCTGTTTTGGATGAAGCGATACTTTATGATCGCGATTTCAGCTACGATTACTTTGGATTTAAAACGCTGGAGCGTTCTTACCTGATGAAGATCGATGGTAAAACCATTGAGCGTCCTCAGCATTTAATTATGCGTGTAGCCGTAGGGATACATGGTGACGACCTTCCAGCAGCGATTGAAACGTATAATTTAATGTCGGAAAAGTGGTTTACACACGCCACACCCACATTGTTCAACGCTGGAACTCCGAAGCCACAACTTTCGTCTTGCTTCCTTTTAACGATGAAGGATGATAGTATTGACGGTATCTATGATACGCTGAAGCAATGTGCTAAAATTTCGCAATCGGCAGGTGGAATTGGTTTGAGCATTCACAACGTACGTGCGAAGGGTTCATACATCAAAGGGACTGGTGGAACTTCAAATGGCATTGTTCCAATGCTGCGTAACTTCGACATGACAGCTCGTTATGTTGATCAGGGGGGAGGAAAACGCAAGGGAAGTTTTGCTGTTTATTTGGAACCCTGGCATGCTGATATATTCGAATTTCTTGATTTGAAAAAGAATCATGGTAAGGAAGAAATGCGTGCGCGCGATCTTTTCTATGCCATGTGGATTCCGGATTTGTTTATGCAACGGGTAGAGAACAATGAAATGTGGTCCTTGTTCTGTCCGAATGAAGCCCCGGGACTTGCAGAAGTTTGGGGTGAAGATTTCGAAAGACTTTACACGAAATATGAAAATGAAGGTAAGTTCCGTAAGCAAGTAAAAGCTCAGGACATTTGGTTTGAAATTCTTGAAGCCCAAATTGAAACAGGAACGCCATACATATTATATAAGGACGCTGCCAACAGAAAATCGAATCAGAAAAATTTAGGTACAATCAAGTCAAGCAACTTGTGTACTGAAATTATGGAATACACTTCGCCTGACGAAGTAGCGGTGTGTAATCTTGCGTCAATAGCCTTGCCAAAATTTGTAACCGAAGACGGAAAATTCGATCACGCAAAATTGTATGAGATCACGAAAGTGGCAACACGCAATTTGAACAAGGTGATTGATATCAATTACTATCCGGTTGAAGAAGCAAGAACATCGAATATGCGTCACCGTCCGATAGGATTAGGTGTGCAAGGTCTGGCGGATGCATTTATTCTTTTAAGAATGCCATTTGATAGCCCGGAAGCACGCGGCTTGAATCAGGATATTTTTGAAACCATCTACTTCGCGGCCATGGAAGCTTCTATGGAAGAGTCGAAGAAATATGGTCCTTATGAAACGTTTAAAGGGTCACCGGTATCAAAAGGAATTTTCCAGTTTGATATGTGGAACGTAACTCCTTCATCAGGAAGATGGAACTGGGAGAAGTTGAAGCAAGAAGTGAAGCAACACGGAGTTCGTAACTCATTGCTTGTTGCACCAATGCCGACTGCATCGACTTCACAAATCCTAGGTAACAACGAGTGCTTCGAACCATACACTTCTAATTGCTATACAAGAAGAACGTTGTCTGGTGAATTCATCATGGCGAACAAGCATTTGATGAAAGACTTGATTAGCCTTGGATTGTGGAATGAGAATATGAGACAGAAACTCATTGCCGCGAATGGATCAGTTCAACCGATTCAGGAAATTCCGCAGAACATAAAAGACATCTATAAAACAGTTTGGGAAATTTCTCAGAAGGCAATCATCGATATGTCTGCAGATCGTGGTGCTTACATCTGCCAATCTCAAAGTCTGAACATTCACTTGACTGATCCAAACTTTGGAAAACTTACCTCAATGCATTTCTATGCTTGGAAGAAAGGTCTGAAGACCGGTATGTATTACTTGCGTTCAACGGCGGCAGCTGATGCAATCAAGTTTACACTTGATAAATCGGCGGTACATCAACCTGCAACGGTGGCAGTGGCTGCAGAAGCTGGTGTTACAATTCCGGTAGGAGAGTCTGTGGTTCTTTCGATGGTGAACGAAGCGCAACAAATATTGCCCTACGGAAGCCCATCTGAAGAAGATTACGATCAGAAGCGTGCCGACATGGCATGCTCACTGGATAACCCAGATGCGTGTGAAGCCTGTGGTTCTTAAAAATTCAAATTCAATAATGAAGAAGCCTGGTTTA
>CBQWHS010000595.1:0-3461 GCA_967728665.1 uncultured Chryseosolibacter sp.
GTCTCGGCAACTTCTTGCTCAACCTGATTTTCCACCAAAATATTCAAAAACTTCATCCACTCCTCCATTGAGTTATGCATCAAATCTGTAAAAGGAAATTTCTCTACCTGTATCATCAGAGTGGGAACAGTTTTATTATCTTCATAAAATGCTACAATGAAATAGCTCAAATACGTCTCATCAACAAATACGTACTTTCTATTTTCTTCATTTCGCAATTCACCGATTTTTTCGACGACAATCTTGGTAAACACATTTTCCATTTTTTCGGATCCACCAGAATTATAAATTGCTATTGGGTAGTCACGTTCATTGTATCGGTATTTAGCAACATAGATATGATTAGCACGCAAAAATATTTTCCCAAGTTTTTCACCTTTTTTGGCATCCTGTATTACTTTAACCGTATTGTTGAGAACTGTTTCTGAGTTCACGACTCTTATCTTCCACGAATTGATCCATTCTGAAAAAGTGTCTTTGTTAGTATAATTTAAATCTAGTGTCGCTCTTGTAGATCCTGCGTCAAGTTCCTTTTGAATTTGAGTCAGAAACTTTAGCTCGCCGAGTTTATTATTTTCATAAATGAAATCAAATAGGGCAGTATGCTTATAATCAACTAACGTTTTTCCGAAATTTAATTTTAACCCATGCACCACCTCCATCATATCCTCCTTCACGCTTTTATTCTCGATCTTAGTATTCACTTTTCTATTAGCCCCCACCACCAACTGATACTTCACACTCCCAGGAATATTCACCAAGGTGATAACCACATACTTCGCTCCATCGGGTAATCCTTTCGGCCTGGCGGCTTGCGCTCGTTGCAAGTAACTTCCCGTGCTCACGTCTTGACTGTAGTTCACGAACACATACATGGGCGTGTCGAGTTCATTGAGCATCGTGGTCACTGAGTCAATGAATGCTTGCTTTCCTTCGAAGGCGATCTGGTCATTGATGTACAAATGCTTGGAGGGATTGAACGTCTGAACAGGCGATGGTGGTGAAATCTTCAGCGCTGGTTCTTCAACTTGGGCAAAACCGAAAGTTCCGCCTGCGATACGTTCAATATTTTTATTTAAGAAATTGACAATAAGATTGCGTGCGGTTTCAATTCTTGTGGCAGCGTTTCCACTCAGTATCAATTGTGCCAAAAGCCTGCCACTATTCCTTTCCAGTTCGTCTACCAGTGCACTTAACTTTTCCGGGTGGTCAACAACTAAATTAGCAAATGCCACTACGTTCACTTTTTTCCGGATGACGTGTCGCAGTGCTTTTCTCTTTCTTAGTAAACGGAAGCTTTCTTTGCGGTCAGTATTATTATTAAACCACAGAGAATCTTGTGCAGACATCAACTGTGCACCATCAGCAAACATCGCTATGGGTGGCAGCCCTGAAACCATTGGGAAATTTCCTGCTTCAAGTTTGGCAATGCGCTCGGCAATCAAGTTGTCATTGTTTAACGAATCTGTGCGTAGCATAGTAACTGAATCGCTAGCCTGCTTTTTCTTTTCTGTCAGTGCTTCAATTAACAGTTTCTTTAATAATTCTCTTAAGTCATTCGTTGCGCTGACCCGAACCAGAGTGACACTAACCTGGTCGCTACCCTTTTAACCGTTACCGTCTTGCGGTTTACATCTTTCATGTTAACCACTCCCTTTGATTGATACGGATCAGCACCTGTCCATGAGAGTTGTGAAGATGGTGGAGCTGTGCCATCTTTTTGCAGCGCCTCGAGTTCTACGTAGCTGCCTTCGGAAGCCAGAACATTTATAGTGTGACCATTCCAAAATATTTCTCCTTGATAACGAACCATCAATTTAGGAGCGAAATTGTCACCGAGATGGCTAGCCACCAAGTTCATACCTTCCCGCACTGCGTTCGATACGTCCACTTCTGCTCCAGCGGGATCAACATATTCTTTTCCAGAAAAAATCTTCTCAGTAACCTCTGTGGAAATCTTGGCCAGATTAATTGTCAGGTCAGTGCTTGCGCGAAGATTGAGGGAAATCTGATAGGCACTGAATGACGCATTGGGTTTAAATTTTAACTCAAAAAAAAGATTCGGTTCCTGTTTTGTTTCATATCGAAGTTGGGTGATGTCATTGAGCATTCGGAACATCCATGCGTTGTGATCAATCAATCCCTCGATATACGGAACAACAAAAGCTTTCGATTTGAATTCATTTTTTGCATCCTCTAAAAAATAAGGCGCTGAAAATTGATACACAGTAAACCAGTCGCCAATCTTATCGATATACTTTAGCTTGCTTTCTGTTGAATCACTGGATATTTTGGTTTGTGAGAAAGCTTGATGAAAAGCACCCGCCAAAAGGAAACACGTGATAATCCTAACCATTAATGCGTTACTCAACTCGCTCGAGATCATGATTGAATTTTAATGGTAAAGTAAATTGTTCAATCGACCTTATTCTGCAATGAAGGGATACATCGAGCATCGTTGTGGTAAACATTTGGTTTTAGAAATGCCTTATCCTTCCAGGGCGAAATGCACCACGATGGCGACTGGGTCTTTCGGCTTTATACTTTGTTATAACGAAATGGATTTCAGTTCGAAAAATGCTAAAGCGTGTAAATGAGTGATGTGTTGATAAACGTTTAGTGATAAACAAAAACACATCCATTTCCGAATGTGTTTTTGTTTGATTACGATGCTTTGTCGTAAACCGTTATCAGTTTATCAATTTCTGCATCACGTTTTGCTGACCACCAGATGGCGACTGCGAAGCAAAGATTTTTGAAGATGTTCATGATGTTATGAAACATCCAGACAAGTCTAAAATCTTCAAGAGAATAGTTGGTTGCTAGATATCGACTGGTTGTAAAAATTATAAAACCCAGTGAACAATAAAAGAAAATTCCAGTAGAAATCCAGAAAGGCGGATATTTCTTAATCAATAAAACTGGAGTGCCGGCCATCATTGCAAAGTGACTGAATGCTATTGCCATTATAGCGAGAATTGAAATTACCCAACCGATGTTTTGAAAAGTATCGAATGATTGAAAAATGAGTGCGTTAACTAGTATTAGTAATTCTGACACTGAAATTAGGACTGCAAGAATGCGAGACTTTTCTGTGAAGATTTGATTATAAATCAGACCTACCAAAATTAATTGGATCATGAAGTAGACATTGGCGATTTCGATGGATGATATTTTTGCTTGCGCAAAAAAATAGCTCGTTACATCAGCCACAAAACTCACTACCATCATGAGCAACAAATAATTGATTGCTTTCTCATCAAATTTTTTTAATGAGACGTATAAGATGATTCCCACTGCTGGAGCGGCAATTGAAAAAAATCTTACAACATTGTGAAATTGTTCCATAGTCGTTTAATCAATATTGGCACAATCCGGTGGACAAAGAGTCGATACATCCGCAAATCCCAACTCACTCTCACCTTTTAATTTTTTTCCATTAGAATCAACGCCAACTAACA
>CBQWHS010000596.1:0-3440 GCA_967728665.1 uncultured Chryseosolibacter sp.
GCTCTTGCTTATCTTCGCCTTCATCAAGTCTCGACATCATTATAGAATATGACATATTCAATTATCGATTATTGTTCTGTGAAATAACTCTGACTAACGTTTTGAGTTAAAGAGTTTGCATTCTTCGAATGGCGGCTCTGTCCTGATGAGCAGGATTAAGAAAACCTATCTTCATCATGACGCCTTCGTCGTAATTGAATTCAGTTTGAATTTCTCTACAAAATGAAAATTTTTTGGATCGTGTTACATATTTCGCATCCTGAATCCAAAAAATATACTTTCAGTATCGACATGACAAAGTCCAATGTCGTCTACGAATTTACACTAGCTATATCCGCGTGATAAAATTCTCTTGTCATTATTTGCCGTCCGGATTATTAAAATCGACAATATCATCATTGTCTTCAAATTTTGATTTCCAAATCTCTGAATTGTTCCCAGGATCAGGCAGTTCATGACGGATTGATTTAAATTGTTCATAAAATAAAATTTGATCTGTCACCTTTTGAGAGCAAGATGCCTAGCACTTGTACACGATCAATTTTGTTGATTGAATTTTGCCGAGTAATTTTCTTATCCGGGTTTACTCACACTTTATTGAGAATTAACTGAATATTTGAGATCCGAACGAAAACAAAAAAGCCCGCAATCATGTGATTTGCAGGCTTTTGAGTTGTTTTGATAATCTTCTTTCGCAGTCCGTAGGGGAATCGAACCCCTGTTCCAAGAATGAAAATCTTGTGTCCTAACCCCTAGACGAACGGACCCTGTTTCTAAAAGTGGTGCAAAGATAGACCGGTGAAATCGAAATGCAAACCAGTGCGGTAATTTTTTTCCATTCGCTGATGTTATATCGTTGGTTTTGGTAGCCAGGTCTTTTATTTTTGGGGCCTGTCATCCAAACACAATCGGATGAATCGGAAATTTTAACCAACAAAACAACATGACCAAAATAGGAATTAATGGATTTGGCCGAATCGGCCGCCTCGCTTTCCGAGCTGCGGTATCCCGTAAGGATATTGAAATTGTAGGCATCAATGATATTGTTGAACCTGAATACATGGCGTACATGCTGAAGTATGATTCAACACACGGAAAGTTTGAAGGCACTGTTGAAGTGAAAGACAAAAACCTGATCGTCAACGGAAAAACCATTCGCGTAACAGCGGAAAAAGATCCGGCAAACCTTCGTTGGTCTGAAGTCGGCGCAGAAATCGTGATCGAATCTACCGGTCTATTCCTCACACAAGCTGATGCGCAGAAACACATCACTGCAGGTGCGAAAAAAGTTGTCATGTCTGCTCCGGCAAAAGATGATACACCTACATTCGTGATGGGTGTTAATCACAAGAAACTTTCAAAAGAACATACTATCGTTTCAAACGCATCGTGCACAACAAACTGCCTGGCTCCTTTAGCTAAAGTATTGAATGATAAGTTTGGTATCGTGGAAGGATTGATGAGTACTATTCATGCGGTAACAGCAACTCAAAAGACCGTTGATAGTCCTTCAGCAAAAGACTGGCGCGGTGGTCGCGGTGGATATCAAAATATCATCCCATCATCTACTGGTGCTGCCAAAGCTGTCGCACTTGTTATTCCTGAATTGAAAGGTAAGTTGACAGGTATGTCATTCCGTGTTCCGGTAGCTGACGTATCGGTTGTGGATCTTACTGTTCGTCTTGGCAAATCTGTTTCTTATGATGAGATCAAGAAGGCCATGAAAGAAGCCTCAGAAGGAGAACTAAAAGGAATCCTTGGTTACACCGAAGATGACGTTGTATCACAGGATTTTCTTGGAGATGCCCGCACTTCTATTTTTGATGCAAAAGCAGGTATCGCGTTGAACGACAATTTTGTGAAAGTTGTCTCTTGGTACGATAACGAATGGGGATATTCCAACAAGCTTATCGACTTGGTTCAGGAACTCGCAAAACTTTAAAAAACTTCAGAATTTGACATAAAATGCCGTCCCGAGACGGCATTTTTCATTTGCTGGCATAAAGATTTACTTCTTTTTACGTTAGATAAGGAGCAATTCCGGTTTGATAAACGTTTAAAGTTAGAGAATCAGGCCTATGCAGGATTTCTATGAAGTGTTAGGCATTGAAAGAGGTGCCTCCCAGGCGCAAATCAAGGCAGCGTTCAAACGCATGGCCATGAAATATCATCCTGACCGGAACCCTGGAAGCAAGGCATCAGAAGAACACTTCAAAATCATCAACGAAGCTTATCACACGCTTACCGATTCAGTAAAAAAAATGCGCTATGATTCACGGTTCCTGTGGGTCAGAGAAGAGTATAATGAAAGCTACTGGAAAGAAATAAGACGCAAACACTATGAGCGCTGGAAACAAGCGCAGGAAGATCGATATCGTTTCGATAAAAATTACTTCAAAATTCAAGGACTTGCCTTCCTCGTTTTCCTGATCATGGCAGGATTTTGTTTTGGAATAATTAACACCGCGCATTATTATGTTGAACGCAAGTATCGGGAAAAGTGGAATGCGAATAGTGAACTGCTAAATCAAGTTAATGGTCTCTTCAATGCTGATCGATACGAAGATGCTTTCAACATGATCAGCGTGCTCGAGGAGAAAGATCCTCTTGAATACAGGTTCGGCTATGCGCGGGACAGCCTCGTAGCTCAACTAAGGCATAAAGCAGATGCAGAATTTGAGCAGAGCAATTTCACTGTTGCCGTTACTCATTATGTTGTACTCTCGAAACATGAGAATCCGGTTCGGTATGAAACGCTGCAAAATCTTTCACTGTGTCAATATTATCTTGGGAATTATAAAGAATCGATTCAGGCATTAAAGCACTTGCACAACCAACAACCCAGTGATGTAAACCTGATCTATCAGATCGGCTACCTGAACCTTCACAAGCTAGACAACCCCGAAGAAGCACTGCAATATTTATCGTTGGGAAAAAAAGCGTTTAAAGAAAAAATGACTTGGGTTTATGGAAAAGCATTTGAAGTTCTGATGGACCCGGCGGATGCTCCTGACATTTATTACCGGATTTTTCATGATCGCGCTGTCGCGAATATAAAGCTTGAGCATTACAAGGATGCTGTCACGGACTGCAACTGGGCAATCTTTCTCCGCCCTTTAGAAGGAGAACCATATCACATGCGCGCCACAGCGAACATCAGAATCAAAATCTATCGCGATGTTTGTGAAGATGCTACCAAGGCGTTGCAGCGTGGAATCATCGATGCTGAAAAAGTCAAAAAACGTTTTTGCTATTGACAAGTGAAATCAATGCTGGCATTTGTTTCCCTGGGCAAGTGCTTCTTTTAAATCATTCGATCAAAAAAAAAGCTTTACCTTAGCTAAGCATTACGTTATGACAGATCTTAGCAAAGAACAAGCTCATTCAGTTACGAAAAGTTATTTGAATATTGTTGCGCTGTTTTCAAGTGAACCCAAACT
>CBQWHS010000597.1:0-3430 GCA_967728665.1 uncultured Chryseosolibacter sp.
TGTCCCTCTTCTTGGTGAGCAAGGTTGGCGATCTTAGATCACAGACTGTAACACCTTCTTAAATCCCAGGAAGTCTTTCCCCACGCGAATGGTTTTTTTCTCGCCAGTTAAAAATTTCTTCAGCGCTGGTGGCAATTCAATTTTTTGAGCAAGCGTTTCTTCAACCACGTTCACAAACTTTCCCGGATGAGCCGTCTCCAGAAAAATCCCAGTGATGTCCGGGTGCTGTAACCTATATTTTTTCAAGCCGAGATATCCAACAGCACCATGAGGATCAAGAACGTACTTAGAATTTTTATAAACATTCTTCATGACATCTCTCGTTTCGTCATCCGTGAACGCATAGCCTTGAACTTCCTCAGTAAGCTTTGAAAGGTTGTTGTCATAAAGGTCCATCAGACGCGCAAAGTTGCTTGGATTTCCCACGTCCATCGCATTGCTGATTGTAGTCACGGATGGCTTCGGATTAAAAATTCCTGAGATCAAATAATTCGGCACGACATCATTGAGATTCGTTGACACTACAAATTTCGAAATTGGAAGCCCCATTCTTTTCGCAAAAAGACCACCGGTGAGATTTCCGAAATTTCCACTCGGTACGGAAAATACTATTGGTTGAGACTTGTCTTTGACTTTTGAATAGGCATAGAAATAATAAAATGATTGCGGAATAAGACGCGCAATGTTGATCGAATTAGCAGACGTGAGAAAATATTTCTGCCGAAGACTGTCGTCCTGGAAAGCCTCTTTTACCAATCGCTGACAATCGTCAAACGTTCCATCGACCTCAAGTGCCGTAACGTTCTTTCCAAGCGTCGTAAATTGTTTCTCCTGAACATCACTAACCTTTCCCGAAGGATAAAGAACGATTACTCGTGTTCCTTCCACACCAAGGAAACCATTTGCAACAGCACTACCAGTATCGCCCGAGGTAGCAACCAAAATGACAATCTCCGATTTTTGTTTTTTGGCGAAATGTCCAAGCAGCTGCGACATGAATCTTGCGCCAAAGTCTTTAAACGCCAGCGTTGGACCGTGAAATAATTCCAGCGCAAAAGTGTTTTTATCGACCTCCACGAGCGGAGCGTCAAAAGTAATTGTCCGGTCGATAATCTTTGTCAGTTCTTCTTTTGGCACATCACTTGGTTCAATAAATTTTTCCGCAACAGCGAAAGCCATATCTCGGAAAGAAAGCGAT
Organism: uncultured Chryseosolibacter sp.; assembly: GCA_967728665.1. Classification (GTDB taxonomy): domain Bacteria; phylum Bacteroidota; class Bacteroidia; order Cytophagales; family Cyclobacteriaceae; genus Chryseosolibacter. The sequence goes on from CBQWHS010000597.1 coordinate 1,199, forward strand.
TCCAAAGAATGGATGAATGACTGATCAAATTTTGGAATTGATTCTGGCATATACAGGCCATTATCCGGAGCGAGCCCACGAACAACTGCCTGTTCCAAACTAACTTTATTCTGTCTATCGTTTGTGCTGTAAAACTTCATGTTTGATTTTGTTAATCGATAACGACTGCGCCACGGTTATTGATTCGTGACACAAAAATTTCGCTGGCTAGCTTTATTTTCGAAAACTCTTGTTGAACGGATTTGCCGATACGCTTGGCGAGTTCAAGTTCCGTGCTCAACGCAAAAATTGTTGGACCTGATCCTGAAATGCCACAACCCAATGCACCCGCTTCTACTGCTTTTTCTTTTATGATGTCGAAACCTGGGATCAATAATGAGCGCACAGGTTCAGCAATTACATCTTTCAATGATCGTCCAATCAATCCATAATCCGGCTTCATTAAACCCGCGACCAGCCCCGCAATATTTCCCCACTGTGTTATAGCATCTTTCAACGGTATGGATGAACGCAGCACCTGGCGTGAATCCTGTGTCTTCAGTTCAAGCTGCGGATGTATTAGTGTGCAATAAAGATTATCTGGCGTTGGAATGTTAACGACATCGAGGGGTTCGTAGTCACGAATTAAAACGAAACCTCCCAGCAACGATGGTGCAACATTATCTGCATGTGCGGAACCGCAGGCAACACGTTCAGCTTCCATGGCGAATGGTAACAACTCTCTTTTCGAAAACGGCTCGCCAAGCAAATGATTAATACCTACCAATGCGGCAACAGCACTCGCAGCGCTTGATCCCATTCCGCTGCCGAGTGGAAGATTTTTTTTCAGCGTAATAGCAACTCCGTCTGTTCGGTCAAGCGCTTTGAGAAACGATAACACGGCAACACCAGCAGTATTTTTCGCGGCCTCTAATGGTAATCTTCCAGAGTCACCCTCGATTTTTGTTATCGTTACTTCAGTTGATTTATTCAGCGTAAGCGTTACTTCATCTCCAGGTTGTTCAACAGCAAATCCCAAAACGTCAAATCCACAAGAGACGTTGGCTACGGTGGCGGGAGCAAATGCACGAATCGTTTTCATTTTATTTGGCGTAATGTCCAATGCGAATAATGTCAGCAAAAACTCCAGCCGCTGTTACTGTCGCACCGGCTCCTGGTCCACGGATAACCATGGGCCGCTCATGATAGCGCTCTGTAGAGATCAGGATAATGTTATCGCTGCCCGACAACGAATAGAATGGATGTGATTCGTCAAACGAACTGAGTTCAACGTTGACGCGGCCATCTTCCAACACGGCTTTGTAACGAAGCTTATGCTTTTTTGCCTCGGTCTGTTGTCTCAACTTATCGAAAGCGTCATCGTGTTTCTGAAGTGCGCTAAAAAACTTATCTAACGGAACGTCTTTGCAATCGTCGGGTACAAGGTTCTGAATTTTCACATCGCCGAGTTCCAAATGAATTCCTGTTTCACGGGAAAGTATCAGAATTTTTCGCGCGACGTCAAGCCCACTCAAATCGTCACGCGGATCTGGTTCAGTGTAACCTTTATCTTTTGCTTCTTTCACCACTTCGCTAAACTTTTTACCCGGCCCGAAAGAACTGAAAATGTAGTTCAATGTTCCACTGAGAACACCCTCAATGCTGATTACTTTGTCGCCGCTTAGCAGCAAGTCGTTTAAGGTGTTGATCACCGGGAGTCCAGCGCCAACATTCGTTTCATATAAAAACTTTGCACCGCGCTTAAAAGCCGTCGACTTTAATCCATTGTATTTTTCCTGCGTGCCTGAGTTTGCTTTCTTGTTTGGCGTAACAATAGAGATGTTTGCCGTTAAAATCGCTTCATAAAAATCAGTTACTTCCTGGCTTGATGTGCAATCCACAAAAATGCTGTTAGGCAAATTCAAGGAGAACATCTTTGCAACAAACGAATACATGGTCATCGGTTCACCGTCAGTTTTCATCTGACTGATTGTATTATTGAACTTCAAACCATTTTCATTGAACAACATTTTTTTGCTATTGGCGACAGCAACAAAATTCACTTCAAGCAAATTTTCCTTCGCTAGTTTTGTGAATTGATCTTCCACCATGCGCAGCAAGGCCGAACCAATTAATCCAGTGCCCACCAAAAATAAATTCAAGACCTTCCGGTCAGAAAGGAAAAACGCTTCATGCAAAGAGTTCAATGCCTTTGCAACATCAGCTTGCTTCACCACAGCTGAAATATTTCTC
>CBQWHS010000598.1:0-3427 GCA_967728665.1 uncultured Chryseosolibacter sp.
ATTATGTGATGGAAGCATGTGCGGAACAAAAGAAAAAAGTATTGATTCTTGATCGACCCAATCCAAATGGAGATATGATAGATGGGCCTGTGTTGATGGATACTACGTTAAGAGCATTTGTAGCAATGAATCAAATTCCAATTGCTCATGGTATGACGATTGGCGAATATGCGCAAATGATCAATGGCGAAGGCTGGCTTAAAAAAGGTATCAAGTGTGAGCTCGAAATAATTAAGGTGAAAGGCTGGACACATGCGGAGAAATTTTCTTTTTCGCCAAGGCCATCGCCTAATCTTCCAAACGATCAAGCTGTAAGATTGTATCCAACCACTTGTCTGTTCGAAGGGACGCAGATTAGTGTGGGTAGAGGAACTCAGACTCCGTTTTTAGTTTTAGGAAATCCATTGTTAAAAGGTTTGCCAATCCAGTTTACTCCGATATCCATTCCAGGCATGTCAACAAATCCTCCGCATATGAACAAAGTGTGTTATGGAATTGATCTAAGCACAGTGAAACCTGAATCGAAAATTAATCTTCAGCTGGTTATTGATTTTTACAATCGTTATCCCGACAAGGATAAATTTTTTACAAATTACTTCGACACGTTGGCTGGAACTAGGGAACTAAAGAAACAAATCAAAAGTGGAATGACGGAAGAACAAATTCGCAAGACGTGGGAAAAAGATCTGAATGCGTTCAAAGAAAAACGCAAAAAATATCTACTGTATCCGTAATAAGTCGTTGCTGAATTTTAAAACTCAAATCAAAATGATCTGGGTTACATCACATTGTCTCACATCAAATTCAACCGTTCGCAATATCATTTTCAATCGAACAAAATGATGACACGTGGTCACTTCAGAATTCACTCATACCTCAATGAATTCACCGGATTTGCGTTTGCCGACTTAATTGTGTGAAAACTGATTGTTGCCAACGCAATGATCATGGCGACAAGACCACCAAGGGCAAACAACACGGGATTGATTGTAATCCTGTAAGCGAATGTCTCCAACCACTGTACCAATAGCCAGTACGTTACAGGGCTTGCTAAAAGAAAGGATAACAGAATTAGAATTGTAAAGTTCTTCGACAGCAACAAAGTAATTTGTGATGTTGTCGCTCCTAATGCCTTGCGAATGCCAATCTCTTTGGTTTTTCGTTCTGTAGTAATGGCGGCCAGACCAAATAAACCCATGCACGAAATCAGAATGGAAAGTGCGGCCATGATTGTCACCACCGCGCTCATTTGTTCATCGGAGCGATATAGAACCTCAAAATGTTCGTCAAGGAAACTATAGTTGAAGGGAAATGAAGTGACATTTGCCTCGTAAATATTTTTAACTTCGGCTACAGCTTTTTGCACATTTGTCCCATCGATTTTCACTGACAATTCATCATAACCCCAGTCCGGATGCACGACCATACTGAGGGTATTGATTTTATGGTGAAGGGAATTAAAATTAAAATCTTCTGTGACACCAATCACATTTCCCAGGGAATCATCTTTATACCAACTGTGACCGACTTCCGTTCCTATTACATTTTTAATTCCTAATTCCTTTGCCAGGGATTCATTGATCACAAACGAGAACCCATTGTCCCGTGGATTCTCTTGAGAGAACGAACGGCCCTCTTTTAATTTTATTCCATACACGTTGAGATAATCATACTCCACGTTCACGTTGCTGGGTGTAATATTCATGATGCCAGTGTCGGCCTTCACCTTGAGACCCCACTGATGGAAATTATTTCCAAGGCGTTGGCCGGAAGCGGTGACACCTTCAACAAATTTGCTCTTTAACAATTCGTTCTTTAGCGTTTGGAATTTGTCATTGACTTCTTTGTTCATCTCAATTAGCATCATCTGATTTTTATCAAACCCAATGTCTTTATTTTTCATGTATGACAATTGCTGGAGCACAATTAGGGTACTGACGATCATTGCCAGCGCAAGGCCGAACTGAACTACCACGAGCGTGCTTCTGAATATGGATTTACCTTCCGTCTTACTGCCACCTTTTAAGATCTTCGACATATTAAATGAAGTCATGTAGAATGCAGGATAAATTCCCGTTAGCAACCCGAGACCAACAGCAACTGCGAAGGCGAGCAAAATATTCACAGGTTGGTTGAAAAAGCTGAAAACAGAAAGTTGTCGGCCAATTAACTGATTCAGAAGTGGTACGAATGCAAAATTCAATATGGCAGCGAAGGCCAGTGCGAAAAGCGCAAGGAGGGTGGACTCAAAAATAAATTGGGTGAATAATTGGATTTTTTTAGCTCCGATAGATTTACGGACACCGATTTCCTTCCAACGATGCGAAGAACGTGCAGTTGTAAGATTGGTAAAATTAACAGCTGCGATCAACAGGATAAATGCACCAATAATTGCAAACACATCGAGGTACTTCCCATTGAACTTTCGGTAATTGTTGTAATCGTGTTCAATGTCTGTAGATGCCAGGTGCACATCTTTCAGTGGTTGCAAAAACATCGTGTAGTACTTGTTGATATCCGGATCTTTCATGTGCCTGCGAAGGAACTCAGGGAATTTTTCTTCGAGCGCTTTGACCTTAGCGTTTGGTTGAAGAATAAAATAGCTGTTGAGAAAATTAGATCCCCAACGGTCATTGAAGTTTGGATTTTCGCGTGTGATTGTTGACATCGACACGAGAGCATCGAATTTCAAGTGAGAGTTTTCAGGAACATTTTTAAGAATGCCCGTGACTTTGTACTCATGGTCTTGCATCTTCAAAAGGCCACCCATCGCCTCATCATCCGTCTTGAAAAATTTTGCTGACGTCTCTTGCGTTAATAGGAGGCTATAAGGCTCATCCAGGAAAGTATTTTTATCGCCCTGAACAACTTCATAATTAAACATGTCGAAGAAGGTGCTATCAACGCGAGCCACGTTATTGATCAGGAATCGCGTTTCATCTTTTTCAACCAGCGTCTTCTGCTGATTCCAAAAGCGAGTGTAAGTAACAACTTCCGGATACTCCGCCTTCACGCTGGGAGCCATCCCCGGCATTGACAATGCAACTTTCTGAACATTGGTACCCGTAAAATTCTGAACCTCATCCAGTCTGTAAATATTTTCTTTCTGACCATGCCAGGCATCGAAGCTTCGTTCGTCAGCGATGAAGAGATAGATGATCATGCAACACGCAAGACCAATTGCTAAACTGAAAATGTTGATAAACGCGTACAATGGACTTTGGCGGATATTGCGCCATGCGATAGCGAAATAATTTTTCAGCATATAAAGGCACTTTAATTATTAGGGATGGTTACTCGGCCACTTGGCAAAGGTTACCGAATTTACAAAAGAATTCGAGTAAATATCGAATCAAGCGTTCAGGAGGAGTCCGAAAAATTCAGTCCTTGATGATACGGATAACTGGATCAGTCTTGGATTTCTTAT
>CBQWHS010000599.1:0-3424 GCA_967728665.1 uncultured Chryseosolibacter sp.
TGCTGCAACGTTTATTTAATTAATGAAGGGGATTTAAATAACGACAAAGCTACTGAGGTTTCTGTTTTTCAAGCACCTGACAATGGCTGCACTTATTTGTGGACGACTTATAGTTACAAAGCTGGCCAGTGGACAAAATTCATTCCGATATTTTTAGTTCCGACGTATTGCGACCCTATTAAAGTCGCAGACTTAGAAAAGAAAGTGTTTACTGAAAACGGCAAAGTTTACTACTGGGACATTGATCTAAATGACGAAGTAAACAAACCAATAAAAAAACAAGTAATTATAAAGTGAGAATAACCAACAATGAATGACAATTAAAGACAGATATGAGAAAAATAATTGCAGCAATCAATATGACACTTGACGGGTTTTGCGATCATACGGTATTACTGCCAGATGAAGAAATACAATTCTTAAACTCATAAAGACTAAAACCTTTAGTGGTGGTGCAGTAATTCTTTACTATGAACCGATAAACGAATAAAAACAACGAATCGTTAGCGGCTATTTCATCCGGACAACTAATGACAACTTTTATAAAGACCACTATGAAGCATATTCTTTTTATTTTTCTGCTGTTTCCAGCCTTCCTCCACGCGCAAGGTAACAACCAGGTCAGCATAGATCGCATTACGCTTGACTCCAAAGTTTTGGGAGAGAATCGTTCTATTTACATTCAATATCCAATGAACCCAAAAAATCAGGCCGCGGCATATCCGGTGTTGTACTTGCTGGATGGCGAAAGTCATTTCGATCTCGTTTCACAGCAATGTATTTACTTGAGTCGCTGGGATGTGAATGTCATGCCGGAAATGATCGTTGTGGGAATTGTGAATACGAACCGTGTGCGTGACCTTACACCAACGCATTCCGTCATCGACTATTTTGGAAAAACGGATACAACTGCCACGTCGTGGTTGAAACCTAGCGGAGATAATGAAAAGTTTTTTCAATTCATGCAAAATGAATTGATGCCCTATATTAATTCTCATTATAAAACGCAGCCATTCAAAATATTTGCAGGGCATTCCTTTGGTGGGATCACTGTGGTTAATTGTCTGCTGACGCGGCCTGAGTTATTCAATGCCTATGTGGCAGTAAGTCCTTCCCTTTGGTGGGACCGCGGCTATTTATTGAAACTCGCTGATCAAAAATTAAAGAAAGGCACTACACTCAATAAAATTATTTTTTGCAGCGATGGCAATGAAGGGGTTTCCGATAAATCCACATTTCATTCAAACCTTTTAACGTTTGATTCATTGATAAACACGCGAGCTTTATCCGGCAAGAGTTATAAATATGTTTACTATCCGGAAGAGAGTCACATGAGTGAACCTCTGTTTGCCTATGCAGATGCATTGCGATTTATCTTTAAAACCTGGGCTCTTCCGCCGATAAGCGAAAAAGAAGTGAGTGGTGAATGGATCTTAAAGCATTATACCATGCTGACTAAACTATATGGATATGCCATTTTACCAAACGAGAAGAATATCTACGACTGGGCATTGTGGCTGGCGAGCAAACCTGAAAACCTCGATAATGCCATCAGCCTTTTAGAAATGCTTACGAATGTATATCCCACCTCCAGTAAAACGCTTGTCACACTAGGAGATGTTTATGTGAAAAAGGGAGACAGGAAAAAGGCGCTGAGTTATTACCAGAAAGCAGCCACGCTCGATCCAGGCTCAGCAGAATTAAAAGAAAAACTATATCTCATCTTGCATTAATAGATATGGTATTTAAAGTAACTCCACACATCATCAGCGTGCTACGAAAGATGGGAAGATTTCTGGCGTAGCGGAAAGGTTGAGTGGTGATAATAATTATTTTGCATTTGCGTTGTAACAAAATTCTCTTTTAATAATAAAAAAGCTAACCTTTAATTATTTAGACTGTGATTAAATCAATTTTATTTTCTGTTGTAATGTTCTTTTTCATACAGATCAATGTAAATGCTCAAACTTCGCTCAATGTGAATGGCGATTTCAAAAAGGAGGTTGTGGTCATTAATAATGTACCGTTTACAAAAAAATCGACTATAGACGAGTACGAAAAGGTTTTGGGAAAAGCCGAACGAGTAGAAAAGATTGGCGGAAAGGATAAGATATTTGCATACGATAAATTGGGCATTTCACTTTCGTTGGAGACAAACACAACCACCGTACAGGAAATTTACATTACCTATATTTTTGATGGTGATAAAAAAGTTGCCAAAGAAACTTTTTCTGGCACTTTGGCGATCAATGGCGAACCTGTAAGCAGTCAGGTAACCAGCGAGCAAATTGGAAAACTGGCCGGCATTAATCTGGTGTCCATCATGAAAGGCCTTTATATGAGTAAGGGAGGAACAATCAACCTAATTGTTTACTATCCTGAATCAAGATTAGGGCAATTCGGATTTAGTTTTGCCCAAATGAAGTAGTAATCCTGGATTAGCTACGCTGACCCTTTCCGTTTTTACCCACCAATACGGCGGCTTACATGGGTTTTGTGTTATGGTGGGCTGACGAACAAAGGCTTATCCTTAGTTTTTCAATTGAGCTTTTGGTTATGGGTTGGGCTGACGTTCCCTGATTTCCACCACAACACAAAGCCCCAAAACGTTAGCGGTCATTGTAAAGGAGCATTTAATTTCAGAAAATTTATGACAAGTATTGACGCTTCAGAAATCCCAAAATTGAACTTTGATACAAATGGTGATTTAGTCATTATACCAAGTTCTACTTCCTCAAAACACGACTTTGATTTTTTTGAAGGTAAGTGGAAACTTCACAATAAAAAGCTCAAGTCAAGACTAACTCATTGCACAGAATGGCTAGAATTTGAATCAACGCAAGAAATGTATATCGTGCTAAATGGGATTGGAAACATCGATAATTTTCTTGCAACATTTGATGGACAACCATTTGAAGGAATGACCATTAGACTTTTCAATCCAAAAACAAAATTGTGGAGCATTTATTGGGCAGACTCAAGTGAAGGAAAATTAGATCCTCCAGTGCTAGGCTCATTTGAAAATAACGTTGGATATTTTATTACAAAAGACAAATTTAACAACAAAAATATTTTAGTAGCATTTCGTTGGGACGCTAGAAATAAAGACAATCCGGTTTGGAGTCAAGCGTTCTCGGATGACAATGGAAAAACCTGGGAATGGAATTGGTATATGTACATGACGAGAATAAAATAGATCGCTGAACGAAAATAACAACGAACCGCTAACATGGGTATTTGCAAAAGCATGGCTGGACAATGTAACATTAGCTAATTGCAAGCATCAACATTGGTTCGGGGTGGACGTTCTATTTTGTAACGGACGACATAGGAAACTTCAACCAGCTGAAAGAAATTTGACAATTGATTTAAACAAAATAGTATGAGGAAACTAATTGCAGCAATCAATATGACACTTGACGGA
>CBQWHS010000600.1:0-3421 GCA_967728665.1 uncultured Chryseosolibacter sp.
CGTCCGCGTTATGATCAGCTGATGGAATATGGATGGAAATTTTTATTTCCATTAACATTGATCAACCTGCTTGTCACGGCAGCAATAATCCTTTATATGAAATCATAAACTTAAGATTATGTTTAGCATTATCAGATCCATGTTCATCACGTTCATGCACATGTTTCACAAGCGCGAGACGATTCAATATCCCGAAGAAAAAGTGAAGCTACCACCTCGATGGCGAGGACGCATCGTTTTGACACGCGATCCGGATATGGGTGAACGTTGTGTGGCCTGTTACCTCTGCGCAGCAGCGTGTCCTGTGGATTGCATTTCACTGCAGGCAACAGAAGATGAACACGGAAGGCGTTATCCCGATTTTTTCCGGATTAATTTCTCGCGATGTATTTTCTGTGGGTTCTGTGAAGAAGCTTGTCCAACGCTGGCCATTCAATTGATTCCGGATTTTGAAATGTCGGAATACAAGAGACAAAACCTCGTGTATGAGAAGAATGAATTGCTCATTGACGGTCCCGGAAAGTATCCGGGTTACAATTATTATAAAGTTGCGGGTCTTGCTATTCAAGGTAAAGATAAAGGCGAGGCGCAAAACGAACTGGAACCAGTAGACATAAAGAGCCTGTTGCCATGATTACATTTTACATATCGGCTGCCGTGGCGGTGCTTGCAACGATCATGGTAATTACGCGCTATAACATGATCCATGCGCTGCTCTATCTCGTAGTTTCATTTCTCGCAATAGCGATTGTCTTTTATGTGCTGGGCGCACCATTCATTGCAGCGCTTGAAGTAATTGTTTACGCAGGAGCGATTGTGGTGCTGATGATTTTCGTGATCATGATGCTGAATCTGAAGCAGGAGTCTGTCGAACAGGAACGAATCTGGTTGACGCGAAATGTATTCACCGGCCCCGCAGTATTGTCGGCTGTGTTGCTGGGAGAACTCGTCTATATGATCCTGGTTTCCGGCACAAGCACGATTGAGCAGCCAACACTCGATGCAAAAGCAGTAGGCATCACGTTGTACGGACCATACGTCATTGGCGTTGAGCTCAGTGGAATCCTGTTGATGTCCGGGATCGTAGGTGCTTATCACCTCGGACGACAAAAGAAGAAAGTTGTACACCGGTTTTTAGAAGTAAAAGAATGAATACAATTCCCGTCGAAGCAGGTTTGATCCTCGCTGGCATATTGTTCATGCTTGGATTGATTAGTGTGTTAATGAGACGCAACGTAATCTTCATGTTGATCTCGGTGGAAATTATGCTCAATGCCGCGGGACTTGCCTTTATCACCGCCGGAGCAAGATGGGGGCAGGCAGATGGACAAGTAATGTTCATATTTATTTTGACAATGGCAGCAGCAGAAGTTTCTGTGGGACTGGCGTTGATCCTCCAAATATATCACCAGCTGAAAACCCTGGACACCGATGCTGCTAATAAGATGAGAGGTTAAACCCGAAACCCAAAACTCTAAACCCAGAACCCGAAACCCGAAACAAGGAACCCGAAACTGTAAACTCTAAACTCTAATGAATTTACTTTGGCTCATACCAACATTACCTTACGCCGGAGCACTGTTACTGATTCTATTTGGTAACAGGGTTAGTAAAAATGTTGTCCCCATCATAGGTGCCGGTAGCGTAGGGCTTTCCGCGCTCGTCACGTTCATCGTTGGCGCCGATCTATTATCATCAGGCCAATCAGCATTTCAACAGACCTTGTGGCAATGGATGAGTGTGAATGAATTCAGTACAAGCGTCACATTGCGTCTCGATGCGTTGTCACTTGTGTTTACGTTCGTCATCACATTTGTGGGCTTCCTCATTCATGTATATTCTGCAGAATTTATGCGCGAAGATGAGGGCTATGCACGATTCTTTACATTCATGAACCTGTTTGTCGGATCGATGCTCATGCTCGTGTTGGCCGACAACCTGGTGCTCATGTATCTCGGGTGGGAGGGCGTGGGCTTATGCAGTTATCTGCTCATTGGATTTTGGTACAAAGAAGAAAAAAATGGATTCGCTGCTCGCAAAGCATTTATCATCACAAGAGTAGGAGACACCGCAATGGCCATCGGTCTATTCATGTTATTCCAACATTTAGGAACACTAAATATCCAGGAAATATTAGTGAAGGCACCACAGACCTGGAGTACCGGTTCGGAAACTGCATCGATCATCGCCTTGTTACTTTTAGGCGGTGCTGTTGGAAAATCAGCGCAGCTTCCACTACAGACTTGGTTGCCCGATGCCATGGCAGGACCGTCTCCTGTCAGTGCGCTCATACATGCAGCCACGATGGTAACAGCGGGCGTGTACCTGATTGCCAGAACGCATGTGATCTTTGAACTCGCACCATCAGCTCAACAGATGGTAGCCATCGTAGGATCATTGACGTTGTTGGTTGCTGGATTCGCAGCACTCACACAACAGGATCTTAAACGCATCCTTGCCTATTCAACGATGAGCCAGATTGGATATATGTTCCTCGCCTTGGGAATCGGTGCGTGGTCTGCGGCAATTTTTCATTTTATGATTCATGCGTTTTTCAAAGCTTTATTATTCCTCGCGGCAGGAACAGTTATCGCGCTGCTACATCACGAACACAATATTTTTAAAATGGGCGGACTTCGAAAAACAATGCCTGCCGTCTACTGGACATTTCTCATCGGCGCTGCATCGCTCGCCGCTATACCACTCATCAGCGCGGGATTTTACAGCAAAGATCAGATCTTGTGGCTTTCACTTGCGGGGGAAAAAGGAAGTGCGTGGCTATTTGCGTCTGCTTTGCTTGGCGCATTCATTACCGCCATTTATACTTTCAGAATGGTCTTCGTTGCCTTCTTCGGAACTGTAAAAACGCACGCGCACCATCATGCTGGCAAACTCATGATTGTACCACTTGTGGTATTGGCGATCTTTTCCCTTGTTGGAGGATTCATAGAGCTTCCGCATACAATTGGTCATGTTGAATTATTTTCAGATTTCTTGAAACCGGTTTTACCTGCGGTCTCGGTGGACACAAGTTTACTCGATAAAGAATGGATCATTCAGTTGTCGGCAGCAGCGCTTTCCCTTGGCGGGATTTATATCGCATACTTCTTTTATGTTCAGCGTCCAGACCTAGTCACTCCGGTGCGAATGTCGATGAATGATCTCTATACATTTTGGTTCACGGGTTGGGGCTTCGATACGCTTTATCATGCCGTGTTTGTTTGGCCAATTGTAAAAATTGCATCGATAAATAAAAATGATGTGATGGACAAATTATCCGTTGCGGTAGTCTCCGGATCAAACTATGCGCATAAATTATTTTCACGAACACAAACGGGAATGATGCGCTGGTATATGATGGGAATAGTGATCGGTACCATCATGGTGGTGACGATTACTTTATTGATCAACAGATGAAAAA
>CBQWHS010000601.1:0-3413 GCA_967728665.1 uncultured Chryseosolibacter sp.
TGAAGTACAATGTGTTGCCATCGCTCGAGATGGAAGGACAGCCATCGTGCGACTTGGAATTTATTGGCATTCCAAGATTAGTCGGTTCCGTCCATGTTGATCCTTTCAAATCACTTGTTTGAATATCGAATCCTCCAACGCTTGGGGCCTTCATCGTTGTAAAAAACATTTTCTTTCCGTCAGCGCTCAGCGAAAATCCTCGCAAGAAGATGAGCCGCGTATAAATATTTTTTGGAAGCATTTGAGGCTCTTTCCAATCATTGTCATTGCGCGTTGAGAAGAATGGAGCAATGGCATAATCCTCAGCATTGTCTGATAGAAAAATGATTGCGTTTGCATCTGCGCTTAAATACGGCGCGAAGTTGTTGTATGATGGATGGTTAAGGGTTCCTGGAAGTTTTCGCATTTTAGCCTGAGCGAAAACACAAAGTGATAAAGTGGAAATTCCGATGATTAGCAGGAGAGTTTTCATAGGGAATAAATCAGAAATGTTTGGATTATTTCACACGATTGCAATGCGCATACCAAAAATAAACATATTTATAGTCGCTGTAACCTAAGCCAAAAAATCAAATTATTTACTTGGTTTTCTTTGAATTGGGTGGATGTTTGACGATTCAATTGTAACTTCGCTCAAGTAAAGTTAAGTCGATAAATGATTCAGGTAATTCCCAGCATAGCAATCCGAAAAGGTAACGTAGTGAAGATGCGTAAGGGCGATCCAACGAGTGAGAAAGCTTATGATGAGAATCCTCTTGATCTTGCAAAACGTTTTGAAGACCACGGCATCGAAGTAGTTCACCTGGTCGATCTTGATGGCGCTGAAAAAGGAAGTCCTGTAAATTGGCATGTGCTGGAAGCAATTGCCGGACATACCGATTTGAAAGTTGATTTCACAGGCGGAATTTCTACTGATGGTGATGTTAGCAAGGCGTTTGAATTCGGTGCAGACTACATTACGGCAGCAAGTGTTGCTGTGAGCGATCCGGAATTATTCGCATCGTGGATTGTTTCATACGGGCGTGAGAAAATGACTTTGGGTGCTGACGTAATCAACAGAGATTCAAAAGAACTTTTATTTCGTGGCTGGCAGCGCAAGTCGAGTGTCACGTTGTTTGAGCATCTCGATTACTTCTATTCACGCGGTCTGAAATATGTAAAATCAACAGATGTTTCTCGTGATGGTGTTCTCGAAGGGCCAGCCTTTGAGTTTTACGAAGAAATCATCAAAACCTTCCCGGAAATTTGTGTTCTTGCAAGTGGTGGCGTTCGCGGCATTGACGATATCAAACGTCTCAACGACATGGGAGTTTTCGCCGTAATTTTCGGTAAAGCTTATTATGAAGGAATACTCAAGCTCGATGAGCTTGAACAATTCCTTGTTAAAAAAGAAATCTGACGATCATTTCTGAATCGTCAGAATCCACGCGTTCGGGAATTCGAAATTTTTCATCGCCCTGTATTCAGTCCGCACTCTGATGGCTTCCTCACGATCATCTATCTTTTTCAGATAAACATAATATACCGCCTTCGCAGTGACGAACCCATATTCATTGTCATGACCTTCTCTTTTTAATTTATCACTATACTTTTTCGCATTTTCTTTCGAACGAAATGCACCAACGATGATGTAATGTGAAACTGGCAAATCATCTTTTGTAGTTCCGGCTTGCACGACAACTTCTTTGACAGGTTCTTGTACAGGTGGTGACACTTTTGCAGAGTCTATTTTTACAGAGTCCATCTTTGGAGGTAACGCGGCAACCGTATCCTTCTTAACTGGTTCAATCACAGGAGGAGCAACTTGTTTCACTGTATCTTTTTCTACAGGAGCAGGCTCCACTATGGGCGCGGCGAGCTCTTGCGTCACAGAATCCTTCTCAACCGGTGGAGCTTTCACTTCTTCTTCCTTCGGAGGTTCGTCTTTCTGTGAATCGATTTTATCTTTCTTACGCGCCTTACCGAACACAAGATTCATTCCAAATCGTGTATCGATCATACTCGCCCGCGATGGATAGGCAAAGCTGTTAGCACGATCTGAGGTTGCATACAATTGCATATGCGTTAACTTTAAAGCGATGCCTGCACCCACGTTGTTGATTTTGCCATTTGCGAAAGTAATTCCGACAGTAGTGTTTAATGTCCTTCCCAATTGCAAATTGTAACCAAGACTCAATGCAGGTTTTATTTTTTTCTGAAACATGTCCATATAGAACAAAGCGCTGAAATTGTTTATCCGAAGCACTCGCCAATTGACACCGGCGTAAAATTTTCCAACGAGTGAAGTTTTAAATGCACCACCCGTTGATTCCTTAGCCTTAAAAAGATTCTGAAGCGAATCTACTTGTGCCTGAAGAAATTCGTCACCTGGTTTTTTGTTCAGGTAATCAAGCATGTCGAAACCTTTGAACGTATAATTAATTGGAGCTACATCGTAAGCTCTTGTGTATTGTTTCCATTTAATCGATCCAAGATCATTGACTGATGCCGATAGTGTTAGGTTATCAGTCAAGCTGTACGTTGCCCCGACATCAATCGAAACACCTTTGTTTTTTGATTTCAACAAATAATTCTTGTAATCACTATTGGAAAGATTATCCTGATCAAAAAAATCTATTCCACCCGTTTGAAGCTTAATTGCACCTGTCCGGATGTTCACTGAATCCATTCCTACAGACAACTTGCCGGATAGATTCGTTGTTTGCCCAGAGGCAATGCCAAGCAAATAATTTAATCTGACACCAACCCGCAGCTGGTCGGTAATGTCGCGTCCATAATTAAAGGAAACTTTATTATACCAAATGCTGCTGCCATAGAAGTTTGAAAGATCGAGTGGCTTGCCAACATAATGCGAATTGCCTGGGCCACGAATTGCCCAGCCTACAAGGTCACCGGGATAATTAAAACGAGTCTCTGAGACTTGCTGAATGCTAAATGAAAAATAAGATTTCTTGCCGCGGAGGCCAAGATAAAAAAGTTGAATACTCTCCTTGACTGTTAGTCCATTGGATGGTTTTAATTTTTTGAAAATAGAAAGCGTATCTAACTTGAGAGAATCATTTTCTGTGGTTTTAAAAATATCCCGGAAGGAAAGCCCTCCTGTATTTCCTGACAAATACATGGAAGAGATTACCGGTAATCCGATGACAACTTTAAAATTTGGAGCAAATGCAGGATTAAGAAGATTTGATTCCGGCAAGGTGCCGTTCAACCGGTACGTTGAGAATTCACTTTGTGCATTGGCAACAAATGCCATGATCAGCAATAAAAACTGAATTGATTTTTTCATGGCTAGTTGATGGTGAATTCGATTTTAGAGCTTAAACCTATCGATACTTTAAGTTTGTCAGCGGAAGTCAGTTTAACAGGCACTGTTCCATTAGATGAGGTAAACATGACAGTGGTGATCAACA
>CBQWHS010000602.1:0-3412 GCA_967728665.1 uncultured Chryseosolibacter sp.
GAATAATAAGCAAAGGAATAAGAATGTAAATTGTTACAGCGGAGTTAAATGCAGAGGAAATATTTAACCCAAGGAGGTTTGCAAAACAAGAAACAGAAAACATTATCACCCAATGTTCAAAAAACAAACCCTTAATTTCCAAAACCGAATTCCCAACCCAAACGAACAAAAGTGTTTGAATCGCGGAAAGTATAAATAGAATTGAAATTTTTGAGAGGATATAACTTATCCTGCTTAAATGAAGAAACGCTTCCCGTTTCAAAATTTTTCGATCACGAATGATCTCCTCAGCACTTACAGTCAAGCCCATGAACAGCGCCACAATTACACTCATGAATAAGTATGCCGGCAGGTTCAAGTTTTTACTAAACACGTATCCATTCAACAATTTATCATCAACATTGTAATACCTCACAATGAACGCAAGGATGAAGGCCAGCACCGGAGCCTCCAGCAAATTGATGATCATGTATTGGCGATTGTGGATTTTCGCCTGAATATCACGCATTGAAAACAAGTGAGCTTGCTTCAATCGTGAAGGGATATTTAATGTGGAATGCGGAGTATCAACGGAAGGTTTCACGGTGAATGGCCGATAGTTTCTCCGATAGATTTCATTCCATTGTTGTGGAGTTACTTTACGCTCATTCGTAAAGTTTCCATATTCATTGATGACTTTCGTTTCAATGATGTTAAAAATTTGTTCGGGATTTACATTGCCGCACTCGTGACATTCGCCTTCATCGCTATTAACCAGGTCGATGCTCTTTTTGAAATATACAATGGCATCCACCGGATTGCCGTAGTAAATCTGGTAACCACCATTATCCAGGATCAACAATTTATCGAACATCTTAAAAATGTCGGATGAAGGTTGGTGGATAACGGCAAATACAAGCTTCCCTTTTAATGAAAGCTCTTTGAGCAAGTCAATGATGTTTTCAGAATCACGTGATGACAGACCACTCGTTGGCTCATCACAGAACAAGACCGCTGGCTCACGCAATAACTCGAGCCCGATGTTAAGCCGCTTGCGCTGTCCGCCACTGATAGTTTTTTGCAGCGGAGATCCAACTTTCAATTCCTTGATCTCTGCTAAGCCAAGATCTTCCAACACTTTCATCACCAACCAGTCGATCTCTTCTTCATTCTTTGAGCTGAAGCAAAGCTTGGCGGCAAAGTATAAGTTTTGGTAAACGGTGAGATCTTCAATCAACAGATCATCTTGCGGCACAAAACCAATCACTCCTTCAATCTTCTCAGGGTTTTTATGAATGTCGATACCGTTGATCATTACTTGCCCCGAGGAGGGCCTTTCCGATCCGTTAAGAACGTGCAGCAGAGTAGATTTTCCCGCTCCGCTTCCACCCATCAGGGCAACCAAATTTCCCGATTCTTCAGACAAGCTAACATTGCGAAGCCCTAACCTTCCATTCTTAAATTGAAAAGAAATGTCTCCAGCATCAAATGATGTTCGCGAGCTGTCTGAAGGCTTCACAAACTTGCTGATGATTTGCCCATAGTATACAGGGTCGTCTTTATCCCAACGCAATAAACTTCCCACGGCAAGCACACTGATCTTACCAGCCTTCACTGGCACTCCGTTTAAGAACATGTCCGTCTTGCCCTTATACTTTACAAAATACAATTCTGCTTGTTTGATAAAGAGAATAGCGACAAATCCATTGATGTGCTCTTTCGTAATATGACGCGCTTTTGAATATGCAGCTGGAGCGTTGTCAATGATCAAGATGTTTGCATAATCCATTTGAACCGGATCTGAACCCAGAACAAAAGTCTTAATCGAAAATATATCCTGGTCAGAGATTTTAAAAGCTTCGGCAATGGTGTGAAGTAATTTCTCCTCCGAGTCTGAAATTTCTCCGTCGGCCTGAATGACATTTATAAGTTCAAGAACAATGACAATTTTTTGTTTTTGAGTGAGTTGCGCATTGATCTCCTGACAGAGATGTTTGATGTCGTTCTCATTATTTGACGTAGCGGACGACCTGGAGTACTCATCAAATAATTTCAAGTAGTTTTCAACTGCTTGCTTTGTCAGGTGGTCCTGGAGGAATGCTCGAATTTGATCGCGTTCCTGCTGCGTTACTTCACCTTCGTTTGCAACAACGGCAAATAAACGCAGAATCGCCTTCAGTAATGCTTCGCTCATGGGGATGCAGGTTAGATTCTAAAGATAAGTAAAGATAGCGGTATGGATAAAAAAAAAGGACCGAATCTCAATTCAGTCCCTTCTTTATCAGATTTCATTTTTTTATTGTGTGATCTCTCCTCTGATTTTTTCAACAATTGCAGTAATACCTTCAAGGTTTTTATCGCTCAACACCAGGTCTGCACGATTGTTTTTGATCTGTTCCTCGATATTCAATTTTTGATATGTCGCTTCAAGTCCTTCAAGGTCTTTTACAATCGATGCTACAGGCTCCGATTGATCCTGTGCTTTCAACATCTTCAATAGCTCAGACACAGCTTTCCTTTGCTCCAACACTACGCGCATCAATGGAGTTAACACCAGGTTACGGCTATCTTCAGGAAGAATATTTTTTGGATAAGATTTGATCAATCCAGTAGAGATGTACAGCCCTTCGATAAAACTTCCGGTGACGATGAGCGCCGAAAGCTTGTTACGGTTATCATCATTCAAGAATGCTTGCGATTGCTTAATGGTGCGATCGAGAAGATGCGCCAGCGAATCCTTATTGGAAATATTTGCTTCAAATTGTTTTCCTAATTCAGTATCAAATGTTCCGATCAAACCGAGATTATCTGCCAGCGTTTTACATGTCGCGAGATAGTCAATGGCCTGCTGGGTTTTGTCATATGATGTCAGATAGCCAATGTCGGCAACATAAACGCCAAGGTTGAGGGCAGCTTTATCATTGCGCGAAGTATAGCTATCCACTTTCTGACGTGAGTTCAGCAGTCCCTGATTGAATTCTGCATCTGTGGCCTGTAACAAGTATGGAATTTCAGAAGGTGATGGTATGTTATAGACGACTTCTTCGATCTGTTCTTTGAGGTCGCCAGCTTCATCAAACTCTTTCGAGTCTTTGTTCTTATCTTCATTGGAAGAAGCGCACGAAGCCAAACCCGCGGCCAGGACAACACTCAGCAAGAAATAAATAGGTTGCTTAATATTCATGGTTAATTATAGGTTATTTATAGGTTTATAGTGATTCAATTTTAACACATTTTTTACTGGGATAAAACGTGAATCTAGTTTTTTGGCTGAAATTTCTGGTTTTTGAGTAGTTTTTGGTTAAGTTTAAATAGGGTACTACTTCGAAAATATGGCCAAGCTGGTTAAGAAAACAGTCCTGATTGACGATAGTGACATTGATCTTTTCATACAGCGCAGGTTTTTGGAAGTTTACAATTTCTCCGATCAACT
>CBQWHS010000603.1:0-3411 GCA_967728665.1 uncultured Chryseosolibacter sp.
ATGTAGTCAGTAGGTTGATTGTGAATTCAACGGTGTAAAAAGCACATTCCCCGTTCAAAAAATTAGCCTAGCCATTGGATTTCCTAAAAATCCTGGCCATCTTTGCAGCCCTTTAATTAAAGGGTAAACGCATTTTACTATGAAACGCACCTTTCAACCTTCCAAGAGAAAGAGAAAAAACAAACACGGATTCCGCGAAAGAATGGCGACCGCTAATGGCCGCAGAGTATTAGCTTCCCGTCGAAGAAAAGGAAGAAAAAAACTTACCGTTTCTGCTGAAAAAACACTTAAGCACAAGTAATCTCTTGCTGAAGTAATATTCTTCGACAGGATTTTCATTTTGGAGGCTTTACCGTTTTTCGTAAACTTTATGAATCAATAACGGATTGATAACTTCCAATGAAATTCCGCAAGGAAGAAAGACTTAGTCAGGAAAAGCTCATAAAGGAACTCTTTGATAAGGGTTCCTCTTTTTATTTGTTCCCATTCAAAGTGTTTTGGTCAAAAACATCTGTTGAATCCTCAACGACACATCAAGTACTGTTTTCCGTTCCTAAGCGTAATTTTAAGAGAGCTGTAGATAGAAACCTCTTAAAACGTAGAATGCGCGAGGCATACCGTTTAAATAAGCGTTCGCTGCCCGCTTCAACCAACTTGATCATTGCTTATATTTATAACGCAAACGAAATCCTAACCTTTGCACAAATTCAAGAACGATTAGTTAAAACGTTTAACCGTTTTGATCATGTGGAGAAGATATAAGTGGCCTGTTGTATTAGGCCTGTTGATTGTTACATCATTTGCCTTCCGGAAACCTGCCGAAAAATATTTCGACATCGCGAAAAGCATCGACATTTTTGCAACCCTTTTTAAAGAGGTCAACGCCTACTATGTTGATGAAGTTGATCCTCAGAAGTTGATTCGAAAGGGAATAGACGCGATGCTTCAGTCGCTCGATCCATATACGGACTATATTCCAGAAGATGAATTAGAATCTTTTAGAATTACGACCACAGGCCAATACGGTGGTATTGGTGCGCTGATCGGGGTCGTCAATAAAAAGACAGTGGTAACGCATCCCTATTTAAATTTCCCTGCCTACAAATCCGGCATTCGCGTTGGCGATGAAATTGTTTCCGTAAATGGAAAAAATGTTCAAGGTAAATCGACTTCGGAAGTAAGTGCGCTCTTGAAGGGCCAGGCACGTACGGAGGTGGAACTACGTATCAGGCGACTTGGCCAGAAAGATGATTTGATTTTGAAAATCAAGCGCGAAAAAATCAGTATCAGCAATGTCACTTATTATAATCTGATTGATCCTGAAATAGGATATATCAAGCTCGATGATTTTACGCCTGGCGCTTCTCGCGAAGTTGCTGACGCGCTTGTTGACTTAAAGAAAAAAGGTGCGAAGAAATTAATTCTTGATTTGCGCGATAACCCGGGCGGACTTCTGCACGAGGCGGTGAACATTGTGAGCATCTTTGTTCCAAAAGGAATGGAGGTCGTTTCGACAAAAGGAAAAGTCGAAGAATGGAATAAAAAATATACTACTCTTAATAATCCGGTTGATACAGAAATCCCCATGGTTGTTCTTGTTAGTGGAGGAAGTGCATCGGCAGCTGAAATCGTTGCGGGTTCATTGCAGGATTACGACCGCGCTGTTCTAATCGGGGAGAGGACCTTCGGCAAAGGATTGGTTCAGACAACGCGGCCCCTTTCTTACAACGCTCAATTAAAAGTTACCACTGCTAAATATCTTATTCCAAGCGGTCGATGCATTCAAGCTCTTGATTATACACATAGGAAAGATGACGGCACTGTAACCAGAGTCGCGGATTCGCTAAAAATTGCTTTCAAAACGAAAGGCGGAAGAAAAGTATTTGATGGTGGAGGACTTGATCCGGACGTGGAAGTGTCAAATGAAATGCTAGGTCCAGTGGCCGAAATGTTATTGAATGAGGGGTTGATCTTTGAATATGCTACCAGGTATTGTAACATGAATGCGCAAAGACCTGAATTGAAAAAGTTTAAACTTTCGGACAAAGAATACCAGGATTTTTTGGTGTGGATTAAAGAACAACATTTTCATTATACTACTCCACTTGAGCGCAGTGCGAAGGATTTAATTGAAGCTGCGAAGAACGAGAGGTTTTATCCTGAAGTTGAAGCTGAGTTAGCTCATTTAAAAGCGAAAATTGAATCAAACAAAGACAGCGACTTGCTGAAATTCAAGCCGGAGATCTCCTCACTGCTTGAAGAACAGATTGCTTTTCACTATTCACTTACAGAAGGTCAAGCTGAAGTTTCGCTTTCGCGTGATATTGAGATTCTGGAGGCGAAAAAAGTTTTACTTGATCAGGCAGCGTATAAGCAGATTTTATCGCCTCAGGAATGGCATTGATTCTTTCGCTTGAAACGTCCGCATCGACGTGCTCAGTCGCTCTTCATCAAAACGGTTCCCTTGTTAAAGCCTCTGAAGTGGTGGAGCCTCAACAGCACGCATCACAACTCACCATCTTAATTGACCGTCTTTTCAAAGAGACTTCACTTAGTCCTAGTTCGATTGATGCAGTAAGTGTTTCATCAGGCCCTGGCTCTTACACAGGCGTCAGAATTGGAACATCAACAGCCAAAGGCATTTGCTTTGCGCTGAAAACCCCCTTGATTTCAATTCCTACATTAGACTTACTTTGTCATCAGGCTGTCACAAAGATGGAAAAGGTGGAGGGGCTTTTATGTCCGATGATCGATGCTAAAAGGATGGAAGTGTATTATCAGGTGGTTGATGGCTCATTGAAGCAGATCCATATACCCGCAGCTGCAATTATTGATGAAACTAGCTTTCGCGAACTTTTAGATACCGATAAAATGTTCTTTTTCGGTGATGGTTCAAGTAAATGCAAATCGATGCTAAATCATCTAAACGCCATCTTTATTGATGGAATTAATCCATCAGCTGAAAAAATGGGCGAATTGAGCTTCGATAAATTTAGCAAAGGCAGGTTTGAAGACCTTGTTAACTTTGTGCCGTTTTATTTAAAAGACTTTATCGCCAAAAAAGCGCCATCGCTTTTATAATTATGGATTTGAAAAACGAAATAGTTAATCGGGTTGAGAAAAGCGGATTAGTTACACTAGACCTAGAACAATATTATGTACCAGGTGAACGTGTGCTAATTGATATTGCTGAGCAGCTATTTCAAGGGCTAGTATTGCGCGAGAAACAGTTTCGTGATTATATAAAGACTACAGATTGGTCTCAGTTCAAAAATAAATTTGTTGCCATCACTTGTTCTGCTGATGCAATAATTCCGACTTGGGCCTACATGCTTTTAGCTTCTGCGTTGCAACCCTATGCTCGTAAAATCGAATTTGGTAATCTTGAAAACCTCGAGGTGAAAATTTTTT
>CBQWHS010000604.1:0-3405 GCA_967728665.1 uncultured Chryseosolibacter sp.
ACGAAACCATTGCGAACGTGCTTCAAGCGGTGCAAGCACATAATTATTGGCAATGGAAATCCCTTAGGGAGCTGCGAAAGGATTTTTACCATCCCCTGGAAGCTTCCCGCTGACCCTCCTATAACAACGGCTTTAAAGCTGTTATTTAAGTTGTATTTGCTCATGCGTGCTTGCAGGTCCAGCTCAATCTTTTATTTTCTTATAAATCTTCTCTTCGTTGTTCACCACGATGAACCGGTTGGCATAGTCACACCAGATCAAAGATTCTTTTGATCCGATTGCCAGGTAGCCATATTTGAACAAGCTCTCATGGAATTTTTTCAGTACTTCATTTTGCAAAGTCTGATTGAAATAAATCATCACGTTGCGACAAAGTACTAAATCAAACTTGTTGAAAATATCGCCGAGTACCAGGTCGTGTTTACGGAATGAAACATTCGCGAGGAGATCTTTATTGAAAACTGCATTTCCGTTGTCTTCGCGGTAATAGTCCTTCAGCGAGATACCGGTGCCCTGAAATCGAATATAATTTTTCTCATTGAGTTCCATGTTCTTCAATGGATAAGTCGCGGTTTTCGCGCGCTCCAGAATGTTTACATCGAGGTCAGTAGCAATGATGGATACGTCCTGAAGTATTCCCATCTCCTTGAGCATGATTGTCATCGTGAGAACTTCTTCTCCTGATGAACAGCCCGCATGCCAGATTTTAAATTGTTTATGATTCAATAAGATTGCCGGCACGATTTCTTCGCGCATTACTCGCCAGAAACTTGGGTCACGGAACATTTCTGTTACGTTCACCGTGAGCTCATCCAGGAACTCGTTAATGAAAGGTGGGCTCTCTACCAATTTTTTCAGCAGGGCATCTACTGTTAACTTCTTCAACTCCATTATTCGCAGCACCCTGCGTTTAAAAGATGACATGGCATAATTTCGAAAGTCGTAATTATGCTTCAGGTGAATAAGTTCGGAAATTCGCTTCAAGTCAGCGATGTCAATGTCCTGCATGAGGAGGCATTTAAAAACACAAATTTAAATTTCAATTGGCCGGTCTTAGGGTTATTTTAACGGAAATATTACATGTGTCCTTCCGCTAAACTCCCTGCTCATTTTTAACGCAAATGAAGTTAGGCAATTTGCGCTAATTAGCTGAAAAAAAAGGATTTAATGCAAAGATTGAGTGGGATTAATTATCCCATGTATTGAGCCTTTATGAATTTCATCGGAAATCACTCGCACGTCGGGTGTTTGAAAATTAAATTTGATTTTATTATACAATCGACCTGCCAAGCCCACCGGTGGATTGTTTCAAATCACAATTTGTATGCAAAGAGATTTTTATGTTTGAATGTTTATTCTTCTGTAGCAGGCAAAGAAAGCATCGTGCAATGGGCTTTTTGTTTTGGTGCTGCATATTTGTGCTCATCTATGCATCCATAAGACTGATCACAGTATCCTAGGATTATTTTTGGATGCCGGGTTGCGAAATACGGAGGGCTTCAAGTTGAACCTTCAACGTGTTGGCGACTTCCTCGGCAAGAGCCCAATCTTCACTTCGCTCCGGCTTCTGAGCAAGTTTATGCTGCAAATCTGAAATTGTTTGTTTCAGCTCCTTTTCTTTCATCGTGAATCCTTCTCGCAGGGCACTGATTTGTTCCTCATGATCATCCGTCGATCCGGCCTCGAGTTCTTCAATACGCAACACATAGTCTTTTTCCTTGCGCGCCATTTCTTCCTGGGTCGCCTGAAGCTCTTCCATGTTCTGACGCATTTCTTCTTCTTGTGACCGCATTTCTTCCGTTTGCTGTTGAAATTGTTCGATGAGATAGCGATTTCTTTGGGCAGCTTTTACCGACCCGAGAGTGGAGGCAATTGTCTCTGCAAGTTTTTCAACGAAATCAATTTCATGCTTTTGATAATCTTTGAAGGAAGCCAATTCAACGATTCCGTACACCTCTTTGTCCAACTTCAGCGGAACAACGAGAATTGATTTTGGGTTAGCGTCACCGAGACCAGAAGTGATGCGGATGTATTCGTCTGGAATATCTTTAAGAATAGTAGTCTCTTTTTCAAGAAATGTTTGTCCGAGCAAGCCCTCACCGAGTTTTATTTTTTGTTTTTCGAATTTCTTGGTGTTAAACGCAAACATTGAAATTAGTTCGAGGTACTTGTTGTTTTCTTCTTCATCATTGAGCACATAAAGACCTCCTTGGTTTGACCCGGTATATTGCACCAGAGTTGAAATGATTCGATCACCAAGCGTGCTGATGTTTTCATTGGAAGACCGAAGTATATCTACAAACTTTGTCAGTCCTTCATTGGCCCATTGCCTTCTGCTTTCGTCAATGCTCATGTCTTTCAATTTGTTTTGCATCGAGATAAGCGAGTCCGCAAGTTTATTTTTTCCTTCGGCGTATTCAGTATCAAGTGTTTTATAATCAAAGCCAAGATTGCCAGTGGCAATGGCACTCACGAATTCTGTTGCGTCTTTGAGTTGTTCGAGAATATTATTTACTGATTCTGTGAGTTCTCCGATTTCATTTTTCGCAATGGTGGTAGCTTTGATTTGATTATTGGTGTTACTTTTAAGATGCTGGATCGGAAGAATCACAAATTGGTAAAGCAGATAGAACAGACCTGCGATCGCCAAGAGGTCAAAGAAGATAAACGCAAACACCCAATTTTCAACGCTTGATTTTTTCTGCTCCGCTTCGTCCGTCAGGTCCATCTCAAGTTTTTTATACCAATTGCTCAGCGTGATCCATTTAGCAGGCAGCATTGCGCGGGCTTGAGCGGTGCTGTCGACTCTTATAGCAGTACTATTCGCAGCACTATCGACTCTTATAGCAGTAGAATCGCTACTAGAAGTAGAGCCACTAATCTTTGGTTCTGACGGGAGTGTGACACTAAGGATATTTTCTTTATATGCTATCCACGTTGATTCGAGCTGGTTAAAAGATATTCGCGGAAGTCTTGATAAACCCTGGATAAAAATTTCAGTCCCGTCAATTCTGCCACCATCACGAAGAATACTCAACGTGTGATCTTGTTGTTCTAGCCGTGAAACAATTTCCGCTGAAAGATATTTCTGGCCATTTAAATATTCCTGCACCAGCAACGCCACCTGTTGGCCTTCAAGCTGAGCGCCACGGGCAAAATCTTTCTTCTCTTCAACTTCTTCCAAGCCTTCAATCTTGTAGCGAATGATCACGTATTGAATCAGAAAAAGCAGAAATAAAGATGTGAGCAGGTAGATGCCGATATATTTTAGGGATCGTTTCTGCAAAAGATTCATAGCCAAATTCCGGGTTTACTCAGTTCAGCAAGCTAACGTTTTTTATGTTTTTGAGAGGAGGGATGTATTATTTTTTGTCATGATGCTCAAGACTGGCTTTTCCAAAACTG
>CBQWHS010000605.1:0-3404 GCA_967728665.1 uncultured Chryseosolibacter sp.
GATAACAAAGGTTTCGATCTTGAAGTCATTCGCGAGTACACGAACAAAATAAAAAATGGAGGAAAGAATTTTGTCTTAGATGAAGAAGACGAAAGCTCAGACGAGTATGTGCATTTTTATTTTGTCGGTTTATACGAAGGCCGCGAGGTGATTTACGATGCTGTCATGTACACGCTAAGATTGCAACATGAAAGTGAGTTGTTTGAAATTGCCGAACACCGTGCGGCTCAACATTTTCCGCAGTATAAAAAAATAACTTATGAAGAGGACGAAAACGGTAACCTTGCTGCGCTTGATCCTGAGCAGGAGGAGATCGGATTATACATTGCGGAAGTTATCCTGGAACTTGAAGAAGATGAAGCAGTGAAAGTGCGGGAACATGTTGATATGGACGTGAATACTGACTTCGGAATTGCGCTTGATATTGGTTTTCATGTCGATAAAATCACCGATCGGGAGATTGAAAAATTTATCAAGGATTTCAATGAAGATACTTTGGCATTGGACGAGAATTCATACTCGTTTCAGACAGAGGACATTGAGCAATAAAACGATAGGTTTCTCGATTTTTACTTTAGGGCTTGAATCCTGAACAAATACTAGGCATATTTGCGGCCGAATTATTTGAATCCCACTAACCTCATGAAGAATCTTTCTTTTATCCTCAACATTGTTTTACTGATCGCTGTTGGCGTTTTATATTTTTTATATTTCTCCGGGCCCAAGTCTGCAACTGCCAGCAACTCAAGCGATACAACTTCCATCAATTCTAAAATAGCTTATATCAACTCCGATTCCGTTTTGAAGTATTATGATTACTTGAAAGTGAACAAGGAGCAGCTTGAAGCGAAAACGAAGCAGATGGATCAGGATTATCAAAACCGAGCAATGGGCCTTCGTAATGAGATCGCTGCATATCAACGCAACGTAAACTCAATGACGTTGGGTCAAGTGAAGGCAACGGAAGAGGATCTCGGAAAAAAACAACAAAACCTTCAGCTTTATCAGCAAACGCTTAGTCAGCAGTTGATGGAAGAAGAATCAAAGCTACAGCGAGCGTTATACGAAAGAATCACCGCATTTTTGAAAACATATGGCGAGCAAAAGGGTTTGCAGTTAGTGTTGAAGTATGACCCAACGAGTGACGTTTTATACGGAAGCGGTGGTCTGGACATCACTCGAGACGTAGTTGAAGGACTAAATGCGAGCTACCAACAGGAAAAGAATTCGCCACAAGTGAAGGATACAACAAAGAAGTAGTTATTAACTTCTGCACCATGCCTCTTTGCCGCTTACGGTGAAGAGGTTTTTTTTTATATTTGAGAAATACCTATGGCAGAAGGATTCGTTGGTTCTAACCCCGTTAAATCTCAGGAGCAAAAGCAAATTGCGTTGATGCTCACAACAGGATTCTTCATGGGTGTGTTCATCGCAACATACCAGGTAACTGCAGACTCACTTTTTCTAAATCGCCTCGGAGATCAGTTGAACAAAGCGTTCATGATTGCCGGAGCCTTGGGTATTGTAACAACCGGTTTTTTTTCCCACTTCCAAAACCGAATCAAGTTCACCACGCTTTCGCTGGTTTCTATCGTGCTGATTTTTTCATTTACGATAGGAGCATATTTGTTGCTTCACTTTGGCAACATTCAACTTCATAACACTTTCATCTTCGCCTTGTATTGCATGACAGGACCGGTGCAAGCAATCTTGTTATTAAGTTTCTGGGGAATCTTTGGTCGCCTTTTCAATTTCAGACAATCGAAACGAATCATCGGGTGGATTGATACCGGACAATTGATCGCAGCCATCGTGGCCACGGTTATTATCATTCCATTTTCATCGCAGCTCATCCACGATACTTCCAACTACTTATTGCTTTGCTGTATTAGCATTTTCATAGTCGGAATGTTGCTAATAACAATTTCAACATCATTTAACCTTTCGAAAAATGATCCGCGTGAATTTGGCGAGTCTGTACGAAATGAGACGAAAACCACAGCGCTTGTCAAAGACAAATACATTCGCACACTCGGCGCATTCCTGCTGATTTCGATGGGCACACTGATGTTTTCTCAATATTCTTTTCAGGAATTGGTGAAACAACAATATCCGGATGAGCGCGAACTCACAAACTTCAACTCCTTTTTCACCGGTGCGGTTTATGGATTGAGTCTGATCATGCAAACATTTATCAATAGCAGGATCATTTCGTACGGACTGCGCGTTTCTCTTTTCATTCTTCCATTGATCGTTGGGTTTTTCTCACTTGCAGCTGTTTTGATTGGGTCGTTGGTTGGATTTGATCGTATCACTTCACCAACAGGATTTTTATATTTCTTTTTATTTATCGCCCTGAACAGATTGTTCAATTGGACTCTTCGTGACTCTCTTGAAAATCCTGTTTTTAAATTATTTTTTATTCCACTCGATAACCGCTATCGTTTCAACATTCAATCCAAGGTTGAGGGCTTGATGAACGAAACAGCGCGCTTCA
Source organism: uncultured Chryseosolibacter sp. (assembly GCA_967728665.1). Lineage (GTDB taxonomy): Bacteria > Bacteroidota > Bacteroidia > Cytophagales > Cyclobacteriaceae > Chryseosolibacter. The sequence continues at coordinate 2,498 of CBQWHS010000605.1, forward strand.
TTGCAGGTGCGGTAATATTCGGATTAGCATTTATACCTTTCTTCAGCATCGTTCACCTGGGAATGATTGTCATTGTTCTAACAGGAGTATACATGCTTGTTGTTAACAGATTGTACGGCGGTTACCGTGGTAAAATTCGCCAAAAGCTAGAGGATACCACCGATGATCAACAACAGAAACTTGAGAAGGGATTTACCCGAATTAAGCAACGCCTGGAGCAAATGTTGATGCTGCCATATTCAGGAAAGGCCGTATTCTCCTTTAAGCTTCTGGAGAAGATCAATGCTGCCCAGATCGGTCCGTGGATCAATAGTCTGATGAAGAACGAAGATGAAGCAACGCGATACTATGCGCAGGAACGCATGAACGAGCTGAAAGGACTTTCTGTATCTGACCAGTATGTGATTCGTATGGATAGTGCTAAGTCTGACGGCTCAAAGAACATCCTGACCAAGCTTGATCTCGAGATGATTATTAACAGCGATGGTGACATCACGAAAAGCAGAATTCAAAAACTAGCACGTTCGCCAGTCGCGAATGATCGGCAATATGCTGCAGAATTGCTCCTGCATACCTCGAAAGAAGAAGGTATCGTTTACCTCATGGAATTGTTGAATGATGTTGAGTCTAAAGTACGCAACACAGCAATTATGACTTCTATAAAGCGCTATAACCTGGAAGTGATAAACGTGCTAATTGAAAACCTGGCAACTTCGCTATACAGCAACCAGGCGATGAATGCTATTGTGCTGATAGGAGCGGAGACCCTTCAACCTTTGGATGGTGCATTCTATCGCAGTGGACAAAATACGCAGTTGATGCTGAAGATCATTCAAGCCATGGGAAGGATCGGCGGGCAACGCGCGAAAGAACAGCTCTGGAATAAAATTGATTATCCGAATAAAGT
>CBQWHS010000606.1:0-3397 GCA_967728665.1 uncultured Chryseosolibacter sp.
TTGTTTGATAGTCGAAAACCCAAATGAGATGATGAAAAGAGCAGCTACAACGATTGTTTTCATGGAGTTTATATCAGAGCGGTACAACGGATGTTAACGGTTTTAAGTGCTTAAGATTTCATTAAAACAGAAAGAATGGCTGATTCCTTCCCGGTCCTGTAAAATCTCCCCAATCTTTCTAAATAGGGACCGCAGATTCTATGCTGTTTTTTTTAATTTTCGGGGCTTTTCAAAAAAGCAATACCTTAAAAACTTTAAAATAACACGAAATGAGCGATCAAAAAATCACCATCAGTAACGGAAAACTGACGGTACCAGAAAATCCAACCATTCCATTCATTGAGGGTGATGGCACAGGCGTAGATATTTGGCCTGCTTCCCAATACGTATTCGATGCAGCAATTGCCAAAGCATACGGTGGGAAACGAAAGATCAACTGGTTGGAAGTTTTGGCTGGTGAAAAGTCTTACAATAAGAATGGATCATGGATGCCAGAAGAAACGCTCACGGCATTCAAGACATACCTTGTCGGAATTAAAGGCCCGTTGACAACTCCGGTAGGTGGTGGCATTCGCTCATTGAACGTGGCACTCCGTCAGGATTTGGATCTTTACGCTTGTGTTCGCCCAGTACAATGGTTCAAAGGTGTTCCTTCTCCAGTAAAGGAGCCGCACAAAACCAACATGGTGATCTTCCGTGAAAACACAGAAGATATTTATGCGGGAATCGAGTTTCAGGAAGGAACTGAAGACAACAAAAAATTTCTAAGCAACTTCAAGGAGTCTTTTCCAAAGCAATACAAGAAGATCCGTTTTCCAGAAAATTCTGGTATCGGTATCAAGCCAGTCTCAAAAGATGGTTCCGAACGTTTGATTCGCTCAGCAATTGAATTTGCAATTCAGCATAATAAACCAAGCGTAACATTAGTTCACAAAGGCAACATCATGAAGTTCACTGAAGGTGGCTTCCGCGATTGGGGATATGCTTTGGCGAAAAACGAATTCGGTGCAAAAGAACTTGATGGCGGTCCATGGATGGTGATTGAAAATGGTGGTAAGAAAATCATTATCAAAGACTCTATTGCTGATGCATTTCTTCAGCAGATATTATTGAGACCAGACGAATACTCCGTTGTGGCAACGTTGAACTTGAACGGTGATTATATCTCTGATGCGCTCGCGGCGATCGTGGGTGGAATTGGAATTGCACCTGGAGGAAACATCAACTACAAAACTGGCCACGCAATTTTCGAAGCAACTCACGGAACGGCACCAAAATATGCAGGCCAGGACAAAGTAAATCCTGGATCAGTTATTCTTTCTGGAGTAATGATGCTTGAATACATGGGGTGGCAGGAAGCTGCGGATCTAATTGTGAAAGGCTTGGAAGGCGCAATTGCAGCGAAACGTGTAACCTATGATTTCCATCGTTTAATGGAAGGTGCAACATTATTGAAATGTTCAGAATTCGGGAAAGAGGTCGTTAAGAACTTCTAACCGATCTCGATAATTTATTTTTGAAAAGCTGTCTCGAAAGGGCAGCTTTTTTTATTGAATAATGACGAGCAAGTGAATTATTAAGCTGGTTCCAATGGTAGGACATACCATTTTTTGGGTATTGAGGATGTACTGGACTATCGCAAACTTTAAAGGCGAACCATTGGTTTTATGATACTTATGAAAATCCCTATTACTTCTCAAGAATTAGAGATACTCCGCAAGTCAGCAGAAGGTTTAACAGCACGGCAAATTGCCGTTGAGTTAAACACCGATCCTAAAATTGTAGCAAAAACACAGAAAGGAAATCTTAGCACGAACTTCAACTTCGAATGTGATGAGTGCACTTCAGGAGCTGGCGCGAAAAGGTTTTGACTTGAAAGATCCGAAACGTATTCTAAAAGTCTAACATTTTTATGGCTGTGATTGCAGCCTCCTCGCCTTTGTTGCCGAGTTTTCCGCCGGCACGATCCATCGCTTGTTGCTTGTTTAAGGTTGTGAGCACACCGAACACTACTGGCTTCCTTGTTTTCAACCCGGCTTCAGTAATACCGTATGCAACCGCTTGACATATATAATCAAAATGAGGTGTGTCGCCTTGAATGATGCAACCGAGGCAAATCACAGCGTCAATGTCTTTGTCCTCCGCCAGCCACAATGCACCTAGGGACAATTCAAAACTTCCAGGTACCATCTTCTTCACAATATTCTCCTTCTTCACCCCGTGCTCGCGGAGCGTTGCCATTGCAGCATCAGCCAGCGCCCCAGTTATTTCATAATTCCATTCTGCCACCACGATTCCAAATCGCTTCTTATTGAGTTTAACTTTTGTATTTACTTTTCCGGATAATAATTCTCCTGCCATAAACTGTATTTAAATAAAAAAGGGATAGACAAGCTACCCCTTTAAACTAATATTTTAAAACGTTACGAGTTACTGTCAAGCCTCGCTTTATACTTGCGGGCATTCTGGAACTCTGGTGATTCCCAATATTGATTGATCACCTTGTCATAACTTTCTTTTGCTTTGTCTACTTGATTGCTTTTTTCGTAAGCTAACCCGGCTTTCATCAAGTATACCGGTGTGAAATATTTGTTTGGTTTATAATCAGCAGCCTTGTTGTAATATTTAGCCGCATCTTCATATTTTTTTTCCTCCATATAAGTATCGCCGATAAGGCTATACGCACGTGCTTGTACAAGCAAATCACTGGCACTAAAATCTTCCAGGTACAGTCTTGCAACTTCAAATTTACCTTGCTTCAAATAAGCGGCACCCGCGTAATAGTTGGCAAGTTTTGCAGCATCAGTGATTCCGTATTCTTCGATAATATTGATAAAGCCCAGGTTATTTCCATCGCCATTCAAAGCCTTTTCTAGGCTGTCAGCTTCAAAGTAGTAAACCGCCTGGAACATCTCTTTTTGCGCTTCAGTTTCCTTTCCATTTTTGTAATAACGGAAACCGAAATATCCTCCAATGATCAAAGCGACCACGAGTGAAAGTCCAATAACAGTTTTGGGATTTCGTTCAGCCCAAGTCTCTGCATCCTGCAGCTTGTCTGCAAGAGCATTTGGATTCTCCAGCAATTCGTGTTTGTGTTCTACTTTTTTAGCCATGGTATAAAAAATCTTCCTCGAAGAAATCCCGTTTGCTTTACCGGGATGGGGCGCAAAACTACAAATTTGATCCTACTAAACAAAGGCAGAATTTAATCGGTGATGTAAGGATAATCGGCTTGTGCGTAGATATCCTTCAAGGCTTCAGACGGGTCTGGATATTTCGATTCTTCGGCAAATTTTACGCTCTCTTCAACTTGCGCCAATATGCGTTGGTCGATCGCCTCCAAATCCTTTTCAGTCGCGAATTTTTTTGTAAGAATAGCCTTCTTCACCACTTCGAT
>CBQWHS010000607.1:0-3393 GCA_967728665.1 uncultured Chryseosolibacter sp.
CGTTAAGATATTGCAATGCTCCACAACTGCGAAACACTCCGATGCCTACCAAGACGGCTACGAGAAAAGGAATGATTTTAATCGATACATCAAACCCTTCTTTCGCACCTTCAATAAACGTTTCGAAAATTGGAATACCTCTATACAGCCCGAGAGCCAGAAAAGAAATGATAATAGTGAGAATGGATACGCTCGTAAACAGGAGGGACTGTATTTGCAATTGCTCATCACTAAGACCCGCGAAATGCCACACAAGCAACCCGATGAAGGACATAAATCCAATCATGTATGCAAGGACTACAGGCTCGAGTAAATTAATTTTCTGCTTGAACGAAATATAAATGAGGCCCGCTAACGTTGAACAAAATGTTGCAATGAGTGTAGGAAGAAATATGCTCGTAGGATTGGTTGAATGCAATGTCACGCGATCAGCGATGATCGAGAGTGGAATAATTGAAAGTCCTGAAGCGTTCAAAACGAGGAACATGATCTGCGCGTTGGAGGCTGTGTCCTTATCGGGATTGATGTCTTGCAGATCTTTCATCGCTTTTAACCCAAGGGGAGTAGCAGCGTTATCGAGGCCCAGAATGTTTGCGCTGAAATTCATGATGATAGAGCCGGTAGCAGGATGGTTGGGCGGAATCTCAGGAAATAACCTGGAGAAGAACGGGCCTACCAATCGCGAAAGAATCTGGATGATTCCACCACGCTCGCCAATTTTCATTAGTCCAAGCCACAAGGTCATCACGCCAGTTAAACCAATAGAGATTTCAAAGCCGGTCTTTGCCATGTCAAATGTTGACTTCATCATCTCCGGAAATACATTCAAGTCCTGAAAGAATATCAACTTGATAAGCGCAACAACAAACCCGATCAGAAAAAAAGCTACCCAGATATAGTTAAGGATCATGTGATGTAGTTATTCGTTATCCGTTAGTTTTAATTTTTCGCCGAAACAGGATTCTTCCAAATTTATGAACGGTTTGTCGCACGTTAAAAAAGCAAATTCAGCCGTTCACTAAATTCAAGATGTGACAAGCGGCAATACCGGCAGTTTCTGTTCGCAGTCTGCTTTTTCCCAAGCCAACTTTTACAAAATTATTCTGCAAAGCAAACATTAATTCATCATTCGAAAAATCTCCTTCAGGTCCGATCAATACGAGGTAAGAATTGTTTGGCTTTGCAATGTCTTTTAGTTGTGTTGTATTCTGATCATCCACGTAGGCGATGAAGTTTTGATCTGCATGTTGCTGCTCAACAAAAGAACGGAATGAAATTGGATTTTCAATTGTTGGAAGAAGTGCTTTCAGCGACTGCTTCATTGCGCTTATCGCGACTTTTTTTAAACGTTCTGTTTTTATGAATGTCCGTTCGGAATGATCGCACTCGATTAACGAAATGCGGTCAATTCCCAATTCCACCGACTTTTCAACGAACCATTCGATTCGATCAATATTCTTAGTGGGAGCAATTGCAACATGAATTGAAAACGTAAGCGGAGAGGGAGTGTACGTGTCAGTGATATTGAATTGACACACTCGCGGATCAGCTTTGGTAATTACGGCATCGTAAAAGCTTCCTTTGCCATCTGTAAGGCGAATAATTTCCCCTTCACGTTTTCGTAAGACCTTAATGCAATGTCTGGATTCTTCTTCTTCAAGTTGGAAGATGCGTTCGGCTATCCGGGGTTGATAGAAGAGATTCACAGGTCAGGCATATTGTTGCTGTAAACTGTTCACGAGTGTGATGTACTCATTCATCGATTGATCTTTGGACCTGCCTTTGAGTTCCGCCCATGCATCGTATTTAGCGATACCTTTGAAGTCGAAACCCGTTGGCCTTTCTCCGGAGACATCGCCCTCAGTAGCCTGCTTGTAAAGGGCGTATAGTTGCAACAGCTCTTCATTGCTGGGTCGTTTTGTAAGTTCTTTCGACCGTGTTACTGCACTTTCAAATTGTTGTTGTAGTTCCATCGCTTAAAGGCTTATAATGAAAAAGCGGAAAGCCTTTACAACTTTCCGCTTCATTGAAAACATAAAATTAGCGTTTTGTGATATCGGTATAACCGCGAAGTTTTTGTCCAGTATAAATCTGGCGTGGTCTGCCGATTGGTTCTTTGTTCTCACGCATCTCTTTCCATTGTGCGATCCATCCTGGCATACGGCCCATGGCAAACATCACCGTAAACATGTCGACAGGTATTCCGAGTGCTCGGTAAATGATTCCAGAGTAAAAATCTACGTTCGGGTACAACTTCCGTTCAATAAAGTACGGATCTTTCAACGCGGCCTCTTCCAGTTTCTGCGCAATTTCCAACACAGGGTCATTGATACCAAGTTTATTCAATACATCATCAGCGGCTTTCTTAATAATCTTTGCGCGTGGATCGAAGTTCTTGTAAACACGATGTCCGAATCCCATCAGGCGGAAGCCACTATTTTTGTCTTTCGCTTTCGCGATCCATTTTTCTGTATCGCCACCATCTTTCTTGATGTTCTCCAACATCACAATCACTTCCTGGTTAGCACCGCCATGTAAGGGGCCCCACAATGCGTTGATGCCAGCGGAGATTGACGAATAGATACTTGCTTTTGACGATCCAACCATTCTCACCGTTGATGTAGAACAGTTTTGTTCGTGGTCAGCGTGAAGGATTAATAACTTATCGAGCGCCTGAGCAACAACCGGATCAACTTCATATTGTTCTGCTGGAAGCGCAAACACCATCTTGAGAAAACGAGAGCAGTAATCCAATGAATTATCAGGATAGTTTACCGGATGCCCAACTGCATTTTTATAAGCCCAGGCAGCAAAGGTTGGCATTTTAGCAAGTGATCTCACAATGCTCAAGTAGACGCCATCGCTTGCGCGATTTGGATCTATTGACTCCGGATAAAAGGCTGTCTGCGAACAAAACAACGAAGCCAGTACACCCATTGGATGAGACGTTGAAGGAAAACCATCAAGGATCTTCTTGATGTCTTCATGCACCAAAGTGTGCGTTTTTATGTCGTGTGTAAAAGTATCAAGTTCGGATGTTTTGGGAAGTTCTCCAAAGATCAACAGGTACGCTACCTCAAGGAAAGTGGACTTTTCGGCAAGGTCCTCTATCGAATAACCGCGATATCGTAATATCCCATTGTCTCCATCGAGAAATGTGATAGCGCTTTTAGTCGCGCCCGTATTTTTATAACCAGGATCGAGGGTGATTACCTTGGCTTTTTCCAGGAGATCGTTGATTTCAATCCCGACTTCGCCCTCAGACCCAACAATAACAGGGAGAGTATAGGACTTACCATCGATAATCAGTTCTGCAGTTTTAGACATGTTCAAATAGGTTTATTGCAATGGTTTTAAATATAGGGTGAATAATTGTTTAGGAAAAGACAAGCC
>CBQWHS010000608.1:0-3393 GCA_967728665.1 uncultured Chryseosolibacter sp.
GTTAAGAAACTGATTCGCGATTTGAATGAACTTTATAAAACTGAACCCGGGTTGTATCTGCATTCGTTTGATCATCGCGGATTTCAATGGATAGATTACAGTGATCATGAAAATAGCGTAGTAGCATTCCAGCGTCAGGGGGACGAAAAGGAGCATTTGATGATTGTGGTTTGCAATTTTACGCCTGAAGTAAGATATCATTACCGCGTTGGCGTTCCCTACCGCGGCCAGTGGAAAGAGGTATTTAATTCTGATGATCAAAAGTACACGGGTAGTGGTGTGATCAACCAGGGATTGATCGGAACATCTCCAGTAAAATTCCATAGTAGAGATTATTCGATTTCATTAACTTTACCCCCCCTTGGGATTACAGTTTTAAAACTCGAAAAGGAAATCAACGAGTTCGAACTGAACGAAATGGGGACTTGAGCAGTTAACGCTTCAACTCGGTTGCCGGATTTAAACCACGTATTAACTTTTGGAAAAATATATTTGCATTCACGGTCATTTCTACCAGCCCCCCCGTGAGAATGCATGGCTGGAGGTAATTGAAGTTCAAGATTCAGCACATCCTTACCACGACTGGAATGAACGGATCACTGCAGAATGCTATGGCCCGAACACCGCCTCTCGTATCCTTGACTCAAAAGGAGTCATCAAAAAAATAATCAATAACTATTCGAAGATCAGTTTCAATTTTGGAGCCACGTTGCTTTCATGGATGGAAATAAACGATCCTGAAACGTACGAGGCAATTCTTCAGGCCGATCGGGAAAGCATAACTTATTTCGATGGTCATGGGTCCGCGATGGCGCAGGTGTACAATCACATGATCATGCCGTTGGCAAATAAGCGTGATCGGGAGACTCAAATTATCTGGGGCATTCGCGATTTCGCGCACAGATTCAATCGCCAGCCGGAGGGAATGTGGCTTGCTGAAACTGCTGTTGATATAGACTCACTTGAATTACTTGCTCAATACGATATCAAGTTTACAGTACTAGCTCCGCGGCAAGCAAAAGCGTTTCGGTTGATCGGCGAAGAAGAATGGATTGGAACGGATACGTCACCTATTGATCCGAGAAGGCCTTATAATTTTCAACTGCCTTCTGGAAAATCTATCGTGTTGTTTTTTTACGATGGAGACATTTCTCAGGCCGTGGCGTTCAATGGTTTATTGAATGATGGAAAGAAGTTTGCCGAGCGACTTGTACACACATTGGACAAATCAAGTGAACCTCAGCTCGCACACATCGCGACTGATGGCGAGACATACGGCCATCATCACAAACATGGTGATATGGCATTGGCATTCTGCATTGATTATATCGAGCGGAATAAGATATGCAGCCTCACAAACTACTCACATTTTCTTTCGAGGCATGCGCCGAGATATGAGGCCATTGTGCATGAAAATAGCTCGTGGAGCTGCGCGCATGGAATTGAGCGATGGAGAGATAATTGTGGTTGTAATACCGGAGGCAAACCGAATTGGCATCAATTATGGCGAAAGCCTCTGCGCGAGACATTGGACTGGCTTCGTGATGAATTAGCAAAAATTTATGAACGCGAAGGCTCAGTATTTTTAAAAGATCCGTGGGAGGCACGCAACGAATATATTAACGTGATCCTCAGAAGAAACGATGACACCATCCGGAAATTTCTACGAACCCATTGCATAAAGACTGTTGAATCGAACAACGTTTTGAGGCTCATGGAAGTGCAGCGAAATGCGATGTTGATGTACACAAGTTGTGGCTGGTTCTTCGATGAGGTGTCGGGCATCGAGACTACGCAGATCATGCAATATGCTTGCCGCGCAATGCAGCTCGTCAGCCAGATCAATGATTTGAACCTGGAAATGGAATTCAAACGCAGACTCGAAGAAGTTCCAAGCAATGTTCCTGGTTTACAAAACGCAGCCTACATCTATAACAAATATGTACTTCCTTCCAAGATCAACCTTCAACGCGTGGGAATGCACTATGCAGTCTCCACCATTTTTGAAGATGATCCTGAAGCTTTTCCTGTTTTCAATTATACTACTTCCAATGAAGTATTTATCCGCAAAGAGGCAGGTGAACAGAAGCTCGTGCTTGGCGTTACGAAGGTTAAATCCAATGTCACCCGGTCGGAGAAGAAATTTGCATTCGCGGTAATCTATCTTGGTAAACATAATATCATTGGAAATATCTCACTGGATATGGAAGAGGAGAAGTTTGCCAGCATGCAGATGAGAATGATCACTGCCTTTGAAGAGGGCAGGCTAGGAGACATTATCGGTTTGATGCAAATGTATTTTGGCCCGGAGAAGTATACGATATGGCAACTGTTCCAGGATGAGAAACGGAAAGTTTTCAATTTCATCACGCAGCAGAGCATGCAAGACCTCGAGGATTCTTTGCGCAGGATCTACAACCGTGATTATCCATTAGTCATGGGGTTGAGCCACAATGGTATCCCGATTCCAAATGCCTACAGAACGACATTCGAGTATATTCTCAATGCGGACTTGATCAAATGTTTTCAAACAGACAAGATCAACATTCGTCAAGTGGAGCGCATCATGAGTGAACTTGTGAAGTGGGATTTACGAATAGAGGACTCGGGTAAAGTGGAACGCTTCGCGGGTGATAGCATATTTAAAGAGCTGAAGCGAATCGGAGCGGAAGGCGATAGCTATAAACGAATAGAAAGATTGAATCGATTGTTTCCATTGATGATTCGATTTAATCTCAAGCCAAATTTATATCGGAGCCAGAATTTGTATTTCGAAATATTCAAGGAGATTCACGAAAGTGATCGTTCACATGAATGGAAGAGACAGTTTTTGCAGTTGGGCGATAATCTTGGTGTGAAGGTAGAGTAGTGGTTGAATGAGTAATACATTTTTACCAGAGACGTTTCTGAATGCATTAAACCGCAGGTCGCAAAGAAAAAATCCTAAGGTGTAAATTTTCTCTGTATTGTTCTTATTCAAGAATAGCGCCCTACACATTCCTTTGTGTGCTTTAACACTAAGTCGATGCAGATGAAAGCTGATCTGTGCTTTCATACTTCAAGTTTCTAGTATTATAAAAAAACTCTTAGTGTCCTTTGAGTTGCCGCATTTCTTGATCGAAATCAAGCGATAACCTTTGCTACTTGTTTTTGATCGAGGTAATTCCAAACCAAACTGCTAGCTCCCAAAATCGGCGCAGCTTGATTTTGTAATCCCGAAGGAAGTACTTTTACTTTTCCTCTGAATAATGGCATGAGGTTAGCCTCCATGTGTCGAATCGTTGGCTTGAAAATTAAATCTCCCGCAAGGGAAAGACCGCCGAATAAAAATATAGCTTCAGGGTCTGTATGCACAACTGTTTCTGCCAACTTCATTCCTAAAATTCTTCCAGT
>CBQWHS010000609.1:0-3393 GCA_967728665.1 uncultured Chryseosolibacter sp.
GACAATGTTTGGTAAATTGCTTAACTCGTAAAGTGTTTAACCGACTTCATTATGATATGGAAAGAGGAAAATAATCGTCTGAAGAAGACCTTCACTTTTAAAGATTTCTCGGAAGCTTTCGCTTTTATGACGCGCGTTGCGCTGATCGCTGAAAAAATGAATCATCATCCTACCTGGAACAATACCTGGAACAAGGTTTCGATTGAATTGTCGACGCATGATGCCGGAGATGTGGTGACAGATCTGGACCGTAAACTCTCTCAAGCAATCGACAAACTTTCTGCATGACCCAGGCGAAAACGTCATTGTATTTTGTTCCGACTCCGATCGGCAATCTCGCTGACATTACGCTGCGTGCACTCGAAATTCTAAAATCAGTCGACACAATTCTGGCTGAGGATACTCGTACATCGGGAGTGCTGCTGAAGCATTATTCTATTTCAAAACCGTTGCAAAGTTTTCACAATTTTAACGAACACAAAGTGCTGCAGGCATTGATCGCCAGATTGGAAGCTGGTGAAGTGATGGCGCTGATCAGTGATGCCGGAACTCCCGGCATTTCGGATCCGGGATTTTTGCTCGCGCGGGCATGCGTCGAAGCTGGCATCCGCTTTGAATGTCTCCCCGGGGCAACCGCATTTGTTCCAGCTCTGGTAAAATCAGGATTGCCAACAGATCGCTTTGTATTCGAAGGATTTTTGCCCGTTAAAAAAGGCCGGCAGACTTTACTGCGTCAACTGGTGGAAGAAGAGCGCACGATGATATTTTACGAATCCCCTTACCGCCTTGTGAAAACGCTCGAACAGTTTAGCGAATATTTCGGTCCCGAGCGCAGAGCATCGGTATCACGTGAACTGACAAAAATGTTTGAAGAAACCGTAAATGGAACGCTACAGGAAGTTGTCGCGAGTTTTAGCGACCGTGAAGTGAAGGGCGAAATCGTCATAATCGTTCAAGGAAAGACCAGGAGTAAGTTGGAAAAAGCCGATTAAAGAACTTAACGCGAAATTTCCTAAAGGCGTAAGTATATTACCGTTACACTAAAGATCAACAAATGGATTTAGCAAAAATTGAACGCGGGGTTATCGATTGCTGCGTTGAAGTAAGTGATTTTATGCGAAGAGAAAGTGCTGCATTTGATCGCGCACGGATTGAGCAGAAAAATGGTTTCAATAATCTCGTGTCCTACGTGGATAAAGAATGCGAAAGGAAAATTGTGAAAGCATTGGAGCGATTGCTCCCCGGTGCTGGCTTTATAACTGAAGAAGGAACTGTAGAGCAATCAAAAAATGAGGAATACAACTGGATTATCGATCCACTTGATGGAACAACAAATTACCTGCACGGTCTCCCTCTCTACGCCATCAGCATTGGACTCACTCGAAAAACTGAAACCATACTCGGTGTAGTTTACAATGTTGTGCCTGACGAATGTTTTCATGCAATTGAAGGAGGCAAGGCTTATCTGAATGACAAAGAGATTCACGTTTCCCCGATTCAACACATCAACGAAAGTTTATTGGCAACCGGTTTTCCGTATTATCATCTCGATCGAAGCGTTGAATACCTGGAGATCATCAAAGATTTTCTAGCAAAAACACATGGCATTCGAAGACTCGGAAGCGCGGCCATTGATCTTGCGTTTGTTGCTTGCGGAAGATTGGAAGGATTTTTTGAATATAATTTAAATCCGTGGGATGTGGCAGCAGGAACGTTTATTATCCAACAAGCCGGTGGTCGGGTAACTGACTTCCGGGGTGGAAACAATTTTCTTTTTGGAGGAGAGCTCTGCGCTTCCAATGGTGCACTGCACAACCAGATGCTGGATCTGATTAAGCCCAGGTGGGGATACTAAAACAATCCTGCCACGCGTTTTAAACATTCTTTTCTTTTCGTAGTTTGACTCAATTCTAAAACACAAAATACCCTATGCGGACCCCCTTTAATTCAAGAAACGGGATTTGGATAATCCTTACCGTTTTAATTTCACAAGTTGGCTTTTCGCAAAATCGACTGGCAGAAAAAATTCCAATTGATCCTGCAATTAAGATTGGAAAGTTATCGAATGGCCTTACGTACTACATTCGTAAAAACTCACGGCCAGAGAAAAAGGTCGAGCTTCGCTTGGTGGTGAATGCCGGATCTATTCTTGAAGATGACGATCAGCAAGGCCTTGCTCACTTTACTGAGCACATGGCGTTCAACGGTTCAAAGAATTTTCAAAAAAATGACATCGTCAGTTTCCTTCAATCAATAGGTGTTGAATTTGGTGCAGACCTTAACGCTTATACAGGTTTCGATGAAACTGTTTACATCCTTCCTATTCCTACAGAGAAAAAAGAGAACGTAGAAAAAGGTTTTCAAATTCTCGAAGACTGGGCAAGCACTGTAGCATTCGATGGCGCAGAAATTGACAAAGAACGTGGCGTTGTTCTGGAAGAAGAACGACTGGGTAAAGGTGCTGAGGATAGAATGTTTCGCGTGACGTATCCGAAAATGTTTGAAGGGTCAAAGTATGCGAATCGTCTTCCGATTGGAAAAGCAGACATCTTGAAAACATTCAAGCCTGATGTCATAAAACGATTTTACAAAGACTGGTATCGTCCTGATCTCATGGCCGTAGCCGTTGTTGGAGATCTTGATCCAGCGGAAGCTGAACGATTGATCAAGCTTCATTTCGATAAATTAAAAAATCCAGCTAAGCCAAGAGCAAGAGCACTGGCAGACGTTCCGCCGAGAACAAAATCTGAGGCGGTGGTTGTAACCGATCCGGAAGCAACCAATCATGTTGTTGAGCTCTATTATTCCTATAAAAAAGCTAAAACCGAAACAACTCTCGGTGACTACAGAGAATATTTGGTAAGACGACTTTTCAGTTCGATGCTTAGCCAACGCATGCAAGAGCTGACCCAGAAAGCAAACCCTCCTTTTGTATTTGGTGGCAGCGGAATCGGTGGCTGGGCTCGTGGATATGAAGGATACAATTCATTCGCCTATGTGAGCAAGGCCGGACCTGAAGCCGCACTGAAGGCGCTGATCGAAGAAAATGAACGGGCTCGCAAATTCGGTTTCACGGCAGCAGAGCTTGACCGAACTAAAAAGGTGTTGCTCAAAGGCGCGGAGCGTAATTTTAATGAGCGTGAAAAAACTGAGTCGGCAAATCTTGTCAATGAATACGTTCGAAATTTTTTGCAACAGGAATCAATTCCAGGCGCTGAGAATGAGTACAACTATCACAAAGAATTTTTAGATGGAATCACACTTGACGAAGTGAACCAGTATGCGATAAAAATTATTCCTCCAATCAACGATCCGAAGCTGGCAATATTTTCCGGTCCTGATAAAGCTGAATTCAAAATTCCAACCAATGCAGAAATGCTTGCTATGACTGAG
>CBQWHS010000610.1:0-3378 GCA_967728665.1 uncultured Chryseosolibacter sp.
CTTCGTGGTCATTATGCAAGCGCGGAATGACGGCTCGATTGGAGAGATAAATACTCAGCTCAGTTGATATTTTTTTAGAAACTTTCGTGCTTCCTGTACCTCTCTTCTCCGAACGTTTGAGGATTTACTGAGCTCAATAAGTTGCTGATAGTAATAGGATGCTTTTTTCGTATCGCCAGATAACCGGGATGCTTCTGCTGCACCATAAACATCGTTGAATCGTCCGGGATGTTTTTTCAAATCAGCTTCATAGGACTCGAGGGCGTTCTTAAATTCCTTCATTTCCATAAATAGGTCTCCTAATAATGCACGAGCGGAAATTACTTCGCCCGGAGTGACGGCATGTTTCTCCGTGGCATCTTCCATGGATGCCTCCTTCTGCATCAGTGTGAGTGCATTTCCGCCCACGTTGGGTGTGTCACGAATTGAAGAACGAGATAGTTCTTCAATTCGTGACACACCCAGCGAAGGCGAAATAAAAAAGACCTGCTTTCGAGCAGGTCCTTTTTATCAACATAGATCAATCTATATACTAGTAATTCGGATTCTTGACAGGAATACTGGTCGCTGAAGGCTTGTTTAATTCCGTTTCATTAGCAGGAACATCCCAATAGTCCATAAAGTTATAATTTATCGTAACGTTCGTATAAGCTACTGGACCCAATACAACTCTTTGTCCATAAGCACCACCACCGACCGAAATATCATAGGTCCATCCCCATCGTCTGTTATCATAATAAGAAATACCTCTAAACAGAAGCGCCACCCTTCTTTCCAAGGTGAGTTCGGTAAGTGCTTGCGATAAAGTTAAACCGCTACCAATAGAAGCAATACCAGCGCCCATATAGTTACGGACATCATCAATAAGTGCTGTGCCGGCATCTATATTGTTCGTGCGGATATTTGCCTCCGCCAGCATAAGTGCATTTTCCTCATAGCTACCAGCCATAACAAGTTCATGGCTACCAGCATCCCTGTTCGCGTACGTCCATACTCCAGCAAGTCCATTTCCTTTATTGACCAACGTGTTTTTTGAAGTGTAGATATAATCATTTGAATAAGCGCTGGTTGTTGAGAAATTATTGGCAAATCGTTTATCTCCTGCTTTGAAGCACTGAATAACACGTTCACTTACTTTAAATGTAGAAGTAGATGCCGGGCTAGCAGCCAAAGCAGCAACTGTACCGCCTGAAGCAGAGAAGAAATCATTTGTCCCAGTGGTTCTTCCGGTAAATATCAAATCACCTTTCTTGATCCCATTCGTGGTAAGGTTTTTAACCGTCGTCCAATCGGCACTCGACATCGCACTCATATTTGACTTGGTAATTGACGCAGCGGGGTTACCCTTAACGAAAGGAGCTAGTTTATTATACAAAATGTTCCGGGCTAACATCGTATTGATGTTTCTTACCCACATGTCGATAGATAGAACTCCTCCATTTCCAACTTGGCAATGCGATGGGATTAATTTACCAAGCACATCTTCATAGTCACTCACCGAAGTAATGCTTGATAAGGTAGAACCTGCTAAATTATAAAACTTGTCAGATTCAGCAAGGATCGTCTCATGATCGACATAGGTATTGCTTTTATCTCCATACTTGTCAATGATCAGACCAGCATAATACTTAGTTCCAATAGAAGCGTATGCAAACCCCTTCCACCAATAACACCAAGCCTTTATAGTTGCGATCTTGGAAGGGGCGTCACCGGTAAACGTAATACTTTCTACAGTAGCCAATGTTAAATTGCAGGCATTAATAAGCGCATACATATTTAACCATTGATAATGAATAGCATTATTTCCTGCTCCCGTAGAGGCGCGCGTATTATATGTGCGAATTATGCCAATGGTAGTTGACGTATTAATTTTTTTACTGCCATCGTCTAGGATGATATAATCAGGCTGAGCAATTGTGGTTACCTGGTTATTGGAAGCAGATGCACCAACGTTATCCGCCATCAATTCATTGTATCCCATCGGGAGTGAGTAATAGCTATTCCCCAGCCAATTATCTCCATTCAGAAATCCGTTGATATAAACACTTCCCTGTGCCAGGGAAATTATGCCGGCTTCGGTATTTACATTGGCAGTAAGCGTGGGCGCATTAGGATTTCCCACATCGAGCTGATCCTCGCAAGCAATTGTTCCCAGCGCAAGCACTGCAAAAAAAATGGCGTGAATAAATTTATTTTTGATCATGATTTTTATCTTTTGAGTGTACAAATTAAAATCCAACATTCAATCCAATCTGGTATGACTTAGTGTTGGGCAAAGTGTCGTGGTCCACTCCTCTGTCAAATGAAGAGTTCACAGTTCCTGAGCTGATTTCAGGATCAAAGCCGGTGTATTTAGTCCAGGTCATCAAGTTTCTTCCAGTCAGCACCAGCTGAAGTTTCTTCAATCCGTTCACTTTTAAAATCTTCTCTAAATCAAATGCCATCGATATGTTTCTCAATCTCGTGAAAGAGTTATCCTCCAGGAAGTAGTCTTTTGTGGCAAGGTTACCTGCGCCTTTTCTGCTACCCCACAAATTATAATAAGGACTACTGCGATAGGCAATCCAGGCACCTGTTTGGCCATTGACAGTTTCAACTTTATCAAAATCACCATGAATTCCATCTCTGTACATCCACTCTTTCGTTTGGTTATAAATATGAGATCCATATACCCAATCGAGTTGGAAGCTCAGGGTAACGAAATCTTTGTAGCCAATTGAATTGATGAACGATGCATTAAACTTAGGATTAGGGTTTGCCATTGGAGTCTTTTCATCCGCAAATTGGATTTGATAAGTTCGCTTATCCACCAACCTGCCTTCGACAATTTCATAATTGACTTTTTCTGCCTCATCAGTGATGTAAGGAGTTCCGTTCAATCGAGTTGCATCCACACTTGTCAATGCTTTATATCCGTAAATCTGACCTATGATCTGACCTGGCGTTAATACCAAGGAGGCATCACCAGCACCAGAATTTAAGATAATATCATTACCACCTGCAATGGCATCAATTTTGGAAACCTGATGTCCCCAATTAGTAGTGAAGTCCCATTTTAAATTTGTGGAATGGCGTACTGGAATATTTAAAGACAGCTGAATACCATTGGAAGACATGTTTATCGCATTGGTCAATTGATCAACTGAACCCACGGTTGGCGCTACACTAACCTGATAAATTACGTTTTCGCTTTTCCTTTGCCAGTAAGTAAACGAACCATTAATAGCGCTAAGCCAGCCTCCACCATTATTGACAGCGATCGTAAAATCAGTACCAATTTCTGTTTCCTTAGATACCTCTACTTGCAAATTGGGATTATTCGAGGTTGTTGGTACGGTATATACCAATCCACTGCCCACGTTTTGCTGAGACAGAACT
>CBQWHS010000611.1:0-3377 GCA_967728665.1 uncultured Chryseosolibacter sp.
CCAGTGGCATTCTGTACATTTGCTTTTCGCCAGGATGTACTTCATTTGTAATCAGGTAAAAAAATTTCTTCGCTACAGGCAAGACTACGTTCTGAACTTCATATTTTCCGAAAGTGAGTTGCTTGCGTGAACCATTGGCAAGATCAAACGTGTAGACATGAGCGTATCCGGTTTCCTCCGATAAAAACCAGAAAGTGGAGTTTGAGGTCCAAGCAGATTCCGGATCAGTAAATGACCAACCGGAACTGAAGGATACCCATGCATCATCGTGAAGTCGATCTACGGAAGTTATCTTTTTTGTCAATGGATCGATTGACGCAATCCAACGATCCTTGTTGTCTACAGAACGAATCGAAACAATCGCATAGGATCCATCCGGCGACCACGACATCTGCGAAAAACCGACTTGACGTTGTTCAGCCTTTTTGGATTTATCATCAGCGGAGGTTTTCTCTTGAAATGAAATCTTATCGTTAATGCCAGGAAGATCATCGATACTGAGTGGAGTGATTGTATCGCGAGCGATGTCGTAGATAAATAATTCCTGTTGATTTTGCACGCCACCGACTTTTGTGCGAGCTTGAATATCTTCCGTAAAACCAGAAGGTGTTACATAGTTCGGCACGATGGCAGCTTTCGCGCGATTCGTTTTGGTGATCCGAAAGGTGATATATTTTTCTGAGGGACTTATCTTTACCATGTCGACATTTCTCTCGTCCAGATAAAATTCCTTAGGACGTTCAGGCGATTCGCTCTTCCTGATCCTTTCCGCAATTTTTTGTTTTTCATCACGCTCCCTCAATACCTTAAAATTATCCAGCTGATCTCTCTTCAACCACTTCTCCTGCTCGCTCATCGGTGTGGAGGATGGTTTTTTGCCCTTTCTAAAATCCGTTAGCTGTGTCGTAGTTCCGGCTGACAGTTCCATGGAAAACAAATTCTGATCATAAGTAAAAAAAATCTTTCTTCCATCGAGTGAAAAATAGGGTGATGATTCAATGGAGTTCGTATTCGTGAGCTGAGTTGTTTTATGTGCCGCTAAATCGATGAGAAACAGGTCGCCAAATTTTTCGTATACAACTTTTGTTCTGCTCTTGTTATACCGAATCTCACCCATCGGAATTCTAACGCGATCAGCTTTGGAAACTTTAACCGGCAATGCACCTCCCATGGCGAATGAATACAAAGAATCGCCTGGAGCGTTTTCGGGATTCCATAGAAAATATAACATTCTTGAATCTGCAGACCAGAGAGGATTTGAGGGCGCAACGCCGATCCATTTTGGATCACGCATTATTTTTTCAACCGTAAGGATTGTCTGCGCATTTGAAAAAAATGCAACTAAAAAAAATAAAGTGAAGAGGTAGAAAGAAAACTTCATAGTGGATGTTATATATCAGCAATATCGAAACGAAAACGCAACAATGGCGAGAATTTACACCAATGAGCGTTAATCAAAAACAGACGGAGAAGTTAATGAAAAGCTAATGGCTTGCTACAGTGGCAGGCTTGGCCACTTCACTTTGTTGCTTCTTCATCACCAATCCATTGAGCCAATACATCATAATGATCGTGACAATTGTGGTGCCCGAAACGACATAAGCCAGGAGATCATAATTGCCAAGGCTGTGATCGGGATTTTCAAAGACGATCAATCCAGCAATGAATGTGGCAATGCCTCCTGATATCTGTTGCACTGAAGAGTTCACGCCCATGAATGCACCACGATCGGCAGGGGCCGGTATTGCCGAAATTAATGCGGATGAAGAAATCATTCGCGAAGAAATCCCGATAAACATGAGCACGCTGATAATCATCACTACCCAAAGAGGAGTGAGTCCAAGATTGCAATAAATAACGACCAGGATTATTGTGAGTACACTTCCGATAAAAAAGATTTTAAACTTCCCGATCTTATCACTCAGTTTCCCAACGAATGGAGCCGCCATCATCGATGCGATACCCGTTACCATGTAGAGCACAGGGAGCTGATCCAATGTTAGTCCCAGATTGTTGACACTAAACGCACTTCCAAATGGCATAAGCATAAATCCCCCGGTAGCCAACAATGTCGCGGCAGCAAATGCTTTGAGATAGTTCGGTTGTGAGACGGTCTTCCAAAGATGGAAAAACGGATTTCGATCGGATTTAATTTTAAGGTGTGCATCGACAGGTTTCATCTTAATGAAAACAATCGCTGCCACAGCCAGACTTAATCCGACAATTAAAAAAAACGGAGAGTGCCATCCAAGCTTGTTGGCCAGGTACAATCCCAACGGCAATCCAAGCACCTGGCTCGATGCGAAAGCCATTTGCAAATAACCCATCACTCTGCCACGAACTTCAAGCTTGAATAAATCTGTGACGATAGCAAAGCTGATGGAACCCATCACGCCTCCAAAAATTCCTGTGATGATTCTGGCAACTAACAAGAACGTATAGCTGGTGGCGAGAGCACAAAGCAGTGTGCCACCAATGAATCCTAAATAAAAAAATAGCAGCATGTTCTTGCGGTCAAAGCGATCCGCGAATCCAGCGGCCAACAATCCTGCGGCACCTGCACTGAAGGCATATGCTGACACCACCATTCCAAATTGAGTGGTTGAGATTTTTAACGTCGGCATAAGAATAGCGCCCAGTGGTGAGAGCACCATAAAGTCGAGTATGATGGTGAATTGTACAATCGTCAGAATGGCGATTATAAAAGATTCGTATGGTGTAAAAGTCCTTTGTTTCATAAGCCGAGTGTCCTTTCTGGGACGAAAAAGTTTCAAAAATAGTGTAAAAGGTTTGAAACGTAATAAGCAACGGGAGGTTTTAAAAATGTCGTTAAGAATCGACCACAAGCCATACGTTGGAATATTCAGACAGTTTCGCTAGTATGGATTGTTAATTAGTTCATCTTGAAAAAACTTTTCACCAACCTTACCTTTTGGGTCTTAGCTGCAATTACTGCCGGAATCTTACTCGGCCACTTCAATCCTGGACTTGCCATCCAAATGAAACCCCTTGGGGAAGGATTTATTTTTGTAGTTAAACTCTTCATCAATCCAATAATATTTTTTACGATTTCCCTTGGTATTAGCGGCATGAACGATCTCAAAAAGGTTGGTCGTGTCGGCGGAAAAGCACTTCTTTATTTTGAAGTTGTGACTACGATTGCCCTATTGATTGGAGTCATCGTTGCATACATCATCAAACCAGGGGAAGGGATTGCGACCGGCTCAGCCAGTGGTTCTGAAGTCAGTGGTTTCACACAACGTGCTGAGTCCTTTAGCTGGCTGCAATTTTTAAAAGATAATATTACCATTCAGGTATTGGCAGTTTCGATCATCAGTGGCATTGTCATCAGCAAAATAAAATCAGCACCGATTATC